>JAGOAL010000043.1 GCA_017983975.1 Flavobacterium sp. | reverse complement strand
GACATATCATATCCTCTTGACCAAAATGATTCTTGAGCACCACCACGAGCCGAACCAACATAAACTCCGTTTGCATTTTTAATAACTTCGCTCAAACGAATCGATTGTTGTTGAAAGATGATTTCGTTACCAATAACTTGAATAGCTTGCGGTAAATCCAGTGGTTTGATACCGGCTCTATTAATCGAAGATTTTCCTTTGTCAGATTTTCCTAAAACGGCAACTTCTTTTAAGTTTTTGATGGTATCGTTACTTTTAAAGTAGAAATCAACATCAATTTCTTGTTTTTCCTGACTAAAAGCTTGTATTGATATTAGTAGTATAATAGATTTTATAAATATGTTACACATCTTATTTAGATTTAATTAAAATAACGATGCAAAAATATATAGAGAAAATGAAATTGCAAAACTTATTTAGACTTATTTTAAATAAAAATCATAATGCTTTGATTTTCAGCTGAAAAAACTTTTAAACACTAATGCTTTTAAACTTTCAACTAATATTGTAACTTTGTCGGCTATAAATAAGGGATTACTATGTTAGATAGATTACAATATGTAAAGCAGCGTTTTGACGAAATTTCAGATTTGATTATTCAACCTGATGTGATTGCAGATCAAAAACGTTATGTGCAATTAAATAAAGAATATAAAGATTTAAAAGCGTTAGTTGACAAACGTGAAGAATACATAAACGTGGTAGGAAATATCAGCGAAGCGAATGAAATAATTGCTGATGGTTCTGATGCAGAAATGGTTGAAATGGCCAAAATGCAGTTAGATGAAGCAAAAGAACGTTTACCTCAATTAGAGGAAGAAATTAAGTTCATGCTGATTCCAAAAGATCCGGAAGACGCTAAAAACGTAATGGTTGAAATTCGTGCGGGTACTGGTGGTGATGAAGCGTCTATTTTTGCAGGTGATTTATACCGAATGTATACAAAATATTGTGATGCTAAGGGCTGGAGAACATCGGTTGTTGATATGAATGAAGGAACATCGGGCGGTTTTAAAGAAGTAATTTTTGAAGTTACCGGCGAAGATGTTTATGGAACATTGAAATATGAAGCAGGCGTTCATCGTGTGCAACGTGTTCCACAAACCGAAACTCAAGGTCGTGTTCATACTTCGGCAGCTACTGTAATGGTATTACCAGAAGCGGAAGAATTTGATGTACAAATCGATATGAATGATGTTCGTGTTGATTTTTTCTGTTCGTCAGGTCCTGGAGGTCAATCGGTAAATACAACAAAATCGGCGGTACGTTTAACACACATTCCTACTGGATTGGTTGCGCAATGTCAGGATCAAAAATCGCAACATAAAAACAAAGATAAAGCGTTAGAGGTTTTACGTTCTCGTTTATACGAACAAGAATTGGCAAAAAAAGAAGCCGAAGATGCAACTAAGCGTACTTCTCAAGTGAGTAGTGGTGATCGTTCGGCAAAAATTAGAACTTACAATTACGCACAAGGTAGAATCACTGATCATAGAATTGGGTTAAGTATTTTTGATTTAGATGGATTTATGAACGGTAATTTGCATAAAATGATTGACGAATTACAATTAGTAGCCAATACAGAAAAATTAAAAGAAAGCGAAGTATTCTAATATAAATGTGTTATTTTTGAGGGAATCATTACTGTAATTATCAAATTATTTAGTGTTGTTTTCTTCAAAAGTGCAATAACAATAATGATTTAGAGTTTTATTTATAACCATTTAATAAATGTATTCAAATGAAAAAACAGCTCACTTTTTTAATGTTATTGCTAACATTCGTTTCTAATGCTCAATCGTTTTTTGGTATTCAGCATGATAATTATGCCGGTGTAAATGCGGTTATGTCAAATCCTGCTAATATTGTTGATTCAAGATTTAGAACAGATATTAATCTTTTTTCTGGCGATATTAACTTTACTAATAGTTATTACTCATTTACTTTAAATGAGTTATTTAGTGATGATTATTATTCTCAAGAAAACGCTACAAATACTAGCGGATCAAATAGTCTATACACAAAAGTAGATATCCTTGGTCCTTCATTTATGTTTAATATTACAAAAAATCAAACAATTGCTTTTACAACTCGCGTTAGAGCTATAGGTCATGTTACTAATTTAGACGGTAATTTAATTAATAGTATCAATGATAATGATGCGTTTGGCGATTATTCAATTATCAATCAAAATTTTAGTATTGCATCAAATTCATGGGGAGAACTCGGCGGAACGTATGCTAGAGTTATTTTTGATAAAGGAACACATTTTTTGAAAGCAGGAGTTACACTTAAATACTTATTTGGAGTTAATACTGGGTTTGTAAAAGCAAATAATTTATCGGTACAATTTAACGAAACCAATAACACCTATACAACTTCTGGTTCAATTGAAGTTGGAAACACCAATAGTTTTGATGATGTAGAAGAACCTTTTGACAATCAAGGAGCTGGTTTTGGTGGAGATATTGGGTTTACCTATGAATATCGACCTGCTAATCGAATCAATACGTCAAAAGGTCAAAATAAATATTTATACCGAATAGGCTTTGCTGTAACGGATATTGGCTCAATGACCTATAAAGATGCTACAGTTGATACTTATAGTGCTAATGCAACAATTTCTGAAGATCAATTTGAAAATGGTAGCTTTGATTCATTTTATACCGTAACTTCAACTAAAAATAAAGTTAATGTTAGTTTGCCAACAGCTCTTCGCACTAATATCGATTGGAATGTGAGCAATAAATTGTTTTTGAATATCAATTCAGAGTTGAGTTTGGTAAAGAATACAAATCCTAATTCAAATTATATTGCAAATAATGTAAGTGTAACACCAAGATTTGAATCAAAATGGTTGAGTGTTTATTTACCGTTTTCCTATGTTAAATATTCAGGATTGCAATCTGGATTTGGACTTAGAATGGGACCATTGTTTGTAGGTTCGGGTTCTGTAGTTAATGGTTTATTAGGAAAAACAAAAGCAATTGATGTGAATTTTGGATTGAAAATTCCAATTTTTCAAAAGAAATAAAAATTAAAAAGAGGCTGTCTACATTGAATAGATAGCCTCTTTTTTTGAACTAATAACAAACTATTCTTTAGCTTCTGAATTTTCTTCAGCTTTTGAACCCATTCTGTTTAAAGTATACATAGGGGCAAATTTTATTTTAAGTTTGGCAATTTTAATATTATCAGAACTTAATAAACCTTCTTTTTCTACGGTGTTTTTTCTTGTATCTAAGGCTTCATACAAAAGTTTTATTTCGTCCCAATCTTCTCTAGAATAAGCATCTTTATTTTTTTCTACCGTTGTTACAAAATTGTCATAGACACTTAGTATATTGGTTTTGTTGACCCATTTAAAACTCATGTCATCTCCAATATCATTGCTATTAAATAACGTTTTTTTTACGGTTGTTTTTGTAACTTTTTTTGGATGTTGTGCTAAATAATTGGCTTTATATAATTCATATTTATCACTTGAAACTATAATTTTTCCTTCAAATTCCTCTCGATTCTTTAATTCTTGTAACGCGTTTTCTGCAGCTATTTTTCTTCTTTGATAATTCGTTTCAATACTGTCCCAATCTTCAGTAAGCTCTGTTTTTGCAACACTATTTAATGAGTCTACATATAGTTCATAATCTACTACTGCTTTTTCTGCTTTTGTTTGTTTTTCATCTTTGCAAGAAATCATTACAATACTTGAGCAGATAATAATAAGTAACCATTTTAATTTTTTCATTTGTATTTGTTTTATTGATTAGTCATTTTTGAAATTAGTTTTGTAGTAACAAATTGAATACCATAACCCAATAGTGTTTTGGTAATACTTTTAGAATCCCCCATCACTATTTTTTTACTCAAATAGCCTCCTACAAGACTTAAAACAGTTGGCAATAGTTTGTTTTTATGTGTCACGTTTTTATAAAATTCAGTTACACCCTGTTCAACAATAGCACTAATAGTAAGACTGTTTTGAATGAGTTGATATTGCTGTTGTATTGCAAGCTTTTCATATTCTCGATTCAATCGCAAAAGTGCTATTTTGTCTTTTAATATATCGGTTTGATGTATTGTTTTCATGATACATCTTCATTTTGAAATTCGCTTGATTTTGAAGCAGCAGTAACCTTTTCATGTTCTTTTAAAAACTTGGAAATAATTAAATTTTCAATTGGAGTTTTGATTAACGATTTTCTAAAAAAGAAGAGGATAATTCCTATAATGAAATAGCAAATTGCAACAATCATAAAACCTAGAACATAGTTATGCAACAAATCGCCTAGATATAAGCTTATTCCAATATTCATAAACAAAGTAAACATAGCCAATAGTATTGAGAGCGCAATTACAACAGCTAATGAAGATAGTATATCTGATGTTTTATTTATTGTGCTTAATTGTAGTAATTCAAAACTTGTTTTGGAATACTTTTCTACTTTTTGATAAAGCAGCTCAATATTTTCAGCTATGTTTTCCATTTGATTTATAAATGATCTTTAGAAATTCGTTCTAATTTTGATTTTCCTTCTTCTAGAGCATCTTCAGCATTTGAAGTAAAATTTGAATATTGATCTTCAACCGAAGTAATAAAATCAGAAAAGCTACCTTTCAAATTATCCGTTAAATCAGTTCCTTTTTGAGCAATTTTTCTACGAGTATTACTTCCTTTATCTGGAGCAAATAAAACGCCTAGTAACGCTCCAACCGCTAATCCACTCAATACGCCTACAAAAACATCTGTGTTTTTCATGTTATTTTATTTAATGATTTATAATTCTTTTCCTTTGATTAATCTAAACAAGACTGCAATTACAGCTATTACCAGTAAAATATGAATAATAGAACCTGCACTATAGACAAAAAAACCTAGTGCCCATAGAATGACCAGTACAACAGCTACGGTATATAATAAATTTGACATATTTTTTATAGTTAATTGTTTGTATTTTTTTTGTCTTACAAATATCTAATGTATTGATACAATTTATGTTACAATATAATTTTGAAATGTTACATCATTCACATCTTTATGTATACTTGAGACTTTGTGTTTCAAAAACTTTAAGTAAATTTGCAAGAACTATAAAAACACATTTGTTTTGACAACACAACAACTCATAGAACAAATCAAGTCCAAAAAATCATTTCTTTGTATCGGTTTGGATGTAGATTTGAATAAAATTCCAAAGCATTTATTGGATACAGAAGATCCAATTTTTGAATTCAACAAAGCAATCATCGATGCTACACATGATTTATGCGTATCCTATAAACCAAATACCGCTTTTTATGAGGCTTATGGTATAAAAGGTTGGCAATCATTAGAAAAAACTATCAATTATATCAACGCTAACCATCCTGAAATTTTTACAATTGCCGATGCAAAACGCGGTGATATTGGCAACACTTCTTCAATGTATGCCAAAGCCTTTTTTGAAGATTTAAATTTCGATTCGGTAACAGTAGCACCTTATATGGGAAAAGATTCGGTTGAGCCATTTTTAGCTTTTGAAAACAAACATACTATTATGTTGGCTTTGACTTCTAACGAAGGCGCTTTTGATTTTCAAACGCAAAACGTTGAAGGAAGAGAATTGTATAAAGTGGTTTTGGAAACTTCAAAAGCATGGAGAAACGCCGAAAATTTAATGTATGTAGTGGGTGCAACTAAAGCGGAATATTTCACCGAAATTAGAAAAATAGTTCCCGATAGTTTTTTATTGGTTCCAGGGGTAGGCGCTCAAGGCGGAAGCTTAGCCGAAGTTTGTAAATACGGAATGAACGAAAACGTGGGTTTATTAATTAATTCTTCGCGAGGTATTATTTATGCTTCAAACGGAACTGATTTTGCTGAAAAGGCTAGGGAAGAAGCGTTGAAATTACAACAAGAGATGACGGATATTTTAAATCAATAATTATGACTAAAAAAGATTTTTTTCGATTACTAATAAAAATATTTACGCTTTATTCTGTAATAATTTCAACATTTACATTGTTTCCTCAAATAGTTTTATTGAATCAAATGCTAGACAATGTTTTATTAAGTTTGATAGTAATTGGATCAATTTTGGTTGTTGTTTTATTTTCTTACTTAATAATTAATTTTACAGATAAAATTATAGTTTTTCTGAAATTAGATAGTGGTTTTGATGACGAAAATATTGTTATTGGAAATTTAAATAATTTAGATATCATTAAGTTTGCCATAATAGTAATTGGAGGTTTTATGATTGTTGATAATTTTCCAAAATTACTTATGGATATTTTGAATGAATTTAAATTTAAAGCAACATCAAACAATCTTCAAGGCCATGAAGTAGATTATTTTTGGTTTGGAGTTAGGTTTTTAAATATGCTTTTTGGATATTTTTTGATTTCCAATTGTAAGTCTGTTGCAAACTTTTTAGATAAAAAATAATTCGTGAAACAAATATTCACAGACCAAATTGGAACCCAACATACATTCGAAAGCACACCTAAACGAATAATTTCTTTAGTGCCTTCGCAAACTGAATTGTTGTATGATTTAGGTTTAGAAGATGCAATTGTGGGTATAACCAAATTTTGCGTGCATCCTGTTTATTTTAAAGGAATTAAAGCGATAGTTGGTGGTACTAAATCTGTGAAAACAGCAAAAATAAAAGCACTTCAGCCCGATATTATCATTTGCAACAAAGAAGAGAATACGTTAGAAATCGTTCAGGAATTATCTCAAATTTGTCCCGTTTGGGTCACTGATATTGTTTCGATTGACGATAATTTGCAAATGATTCACGATTTCGGACAACTATTCAATAAACGCACCGAAGCACAAAAATGGATCGGTAAAATTAATTTTGCTTACCAAGATTTCAAGCAATTTATCAAAGATAAACCTGTTAAAAAAGCAGCTTATTTTATTTGGGCTAATCCTTTTATGGTTGCAGGAAATCATACTTTTATCAATGAATTGTTGCAATTAAATCATTTCGAAAATATTTATAAAAGTAAAGAAGGGCGTTATCCTGAAATTGAATTGAAAAAAATCCGTTTAGAAGGTGACCCCGATTATGTTTTTTTATCTTCTGAACCTTTTCCGTTTACTGACGAACATGCATTTGAAATAGGACGTTTTACACATCATGCAAAAACTGTTTTTGTAGACGGCGAAATGTTTTCTTGGTATGGAAGCCGCTTGTTAAAAGCCTTCGACTATTTCAAATTACTGCATTCAAAAATCTAATTTGTAAGCTCTTTTTACTGTTTTCTTTTCTTTTTCATCTTAAAAAGCTACATTTGAACAAAATAACGAACATTGATTGCTTACACAATATATAAAAACGAAACGAGTGCCGAATGGGTTACTTTTGTTCATGGAGCAGGAGGAAGTTCTTCTATTTGGTTCAAGCAAATTCGTGATTTTCAAAAACATTTCAATGTCTTATTGCTCGATTTGCGTGGTCATGGCAATTCAAATGAGCAAATAAAAACAGCTTTTAAACAAAAATATACGTTCAAGTCCATCGCTAATGATGTAATCGAAGTAATAAATCATCTTCAAATAAAAAGTTCGCATTTTGTAGGCATTTCGTTAGGTTCAATTGTTATTCGTCAATTAGCAGAAATGTATCCCACGCGAGTAAAAAGTATGATTTTAGGAGGTGCCATTTTAAAAATGAACTTTCGTTCACAAATCCTAATGCGATTAGGAAATACCTTTAAATACGTCTTGCCTTATTTGGTTTTATATAAATTCTTTGCTTTTGTGATTATGCCTAAAAAAAATCACAAAAACTCTCGTTTATTATTTATTAACGAAGCTAAAAAACTTTATCAAAAAGAATTTATTAAATGGTTTAAATTGACGGCCGAAATTAATCCTGTTTTACGTTTGTTTAGACAAATTGAATTAGACATTCCTACGCTTTATGTTATGGGAGAAGAAGATTATATGTTTTTACCTTCTGTAAGGCAAGTAGTTGCTAGTCATGCAAAAACGGCCGAATTATTTGTTATTCAAAACTGCGGACATGTCGTTAATGTGGAACAACCTGTTATTTTTAATGAGAAGGTAATTGGTTATTTAAAGTCGAGGAGTTAAAAGTAGAACGATTTTAATATTTTCTGGCTTCGTAAATTAGTTCATTTTTTTGATAAAGTCTATTACAAAAAAAAACACCTCTATTGAGGTGTTTTTTGTGGGGAGAGCAGGATTCGAACCTGCGAAGATGTAATCAGCGGATTTACAGTCCGCCCTCGTTGGCCGCTTGAGTATCTCCCCAAGCCATCTTGCTTAGCGGTCTAAGCGGTTGCAAATATAAAATTGTTTTTACAACAAACAAAGATATTTTCCACTATTTTACGTGGTTTTTGCTAACCTTCTGTAAATGAAAAGCATAAAAAAATCTCCCGAAGGAGATTTTAAATATTCTACAGTTAAATGATTATTTAGCGTTTAAAAGTTCGTTAACTTTAGCTTTTAAATCTGCGCCTCTTAAGTCTTTAGCTACTATAGTTCCATTAGCGTCTAATATGAACGTAGCCGGAATAGATTCTACCTTGTATTGTTTTGCAATAGGCTCACTCCAATATTTAAGATTTGAAATTTGCGGCCATACTAAACCATCTTTTGCAATAGCTTCTTTCCATTTTGCCCCATCTTTATCTAAAGAAACTCCAATAATATTCAATCCTTTAGCGTGTAATTCTTTATATAAAGCAACAACATTTGGATTTTCGGCTCTACATGGTCCGCACCAAGAAGCCCAAAAATCAATAATGGTAACTTTTCCTAAAGATTCCGCTAACGAAATTTTCTTTCCTTCTGGATTGTTTGCTGCAAAATCAGGTGCTTTGCTTCCTACTTCTATTTTAGCAGCAGCTTCACCATTCATGGCATCCATCATTTTTTTGATGTTTTTTGCACTTTTAGTTTTTAATAAGCTTTTATCCAATTTATTGAAATAACCTTTAATTTCTTCCATTGGTAAATGTTGTCTCATTAAAAAGTTTTCTAATAGTAATACCGATAGATAGGCATCAGGATTTCTCTTTATGAAATTCATAGATACTTTATTCAAATCTTCTTGAAAAACACTGTATTCTTTCATAATTTGATTAACTGTGATAGTATCGTTTGCTTTTTTGGCAGCCGTAATACGATCAATATTTGCTTTTTCAAATTTTCCTTTTTTTCTAGCAATTACTTTTGATTCCTCATTGAACGATTGGAATTTCTCATTGTTATCTGTTCCACCAATAACCGAATTTTGTATAGTATCTGTTTTAATTGTAACGGTAATTTTTCCTTCTTCTAAAATTAACGGTAAGTTGATGTTTTCGTCTTCAATTCTAACAAATCCTAAATCAATTTCTTCAGTGATTCCTTTTAATTCAAACTTTCCATTTTCAATTACTGCAGTGTCTTTGGCAATAAATCCTGTTTCGGTTTGCGTTTCAATAAACACTTTTTTTCCATTTTCTACGCCTTCAGCAGTTCCGGCAATTAAAAACTCGTTGTCTTTTAAGTTGTTGCACGAAAACAACAAGGTAGCTGTAGCAACAAATAAGGTTATTTTTTTCATTTCTTAGTATGTTAATTTTGACAAAGGTATTTAAAATTAGTTAGTTTGAAAAATTTTGAGACCAATGAAGGATAAAAGAAGTTGATAAAATTTTGTAAATAAACAAAAAACAGTATCTTTGCACACCTTTTGGCGGAGTAGAGTTTCCATTAGGTATCAATCATTTATGTAAAATACTGCTGTAGTTTTCTATCCCATTAAGAAACTCAAGAAGCACAGCATACAAATTTTTAATCAGCATGTCTGAAATTAACAAAACACAAGAAGAGTTTTTAGCAAATTTTAATTGGCACAATTTTCAAGAAGGAATTGATCCAGTAGATGAAAAAAACTTACAGGAATTCGAAGAATTAGTAACTAAAACATTCATCGCTACAGATCAAGAAGAAGTGGTAGAAGGAGTGGTAGTTAGAATTACTGATAGAGATGCCATCGTTGATATCAACGCTAAATCGGAAGGTGTTATTTCATTAAACGAATTTCGTTACAACCCAAACTTAAAAGTGGGTGACAAAGTAGAAGTATTAATTGATGTTCGTGAGGACAAAACAGGTCAATTAGTATTATCGCACAGAAAAGCAAGAACAATTAAAGCATGGGATAGAGTTATTTCTGCTAACGAAACAGGAGAAATCGTTAATGGTTTCGTTAAATGTAGAACTAAAGGTGGTATGATTGTAGATGTTTTCGGAATTGAAGCATTCTTACCAGGATCACAAATTGATGTGAAACCTATCCGTGATTACGATCAATACGTGAACAAAACTATGGAATTCAAAGTAGTTAAAATTAACCACGAATTCAAAAACGTAGTAGTATCTCACAAAGCGCTTATTGAAGCTGATATTGAAGTACAGAAAAAAGAAATTATTGGTCAATTAGAAAAAGGACAAGTATTAGAAGGTGTAGTTAAAAACATTACTTCTTATGGTGTGTTTATTGATTTAGGTGGAGTAGATGGATTAATCCATATTACTGACTTATCTTGGTCTAGAATTAATCACCCAAGCGAAGTTCTTGAATTGGATCAAAAATTAAACGTTGTAATTCTTGATTTTGATGATGAGAAAACAAGAATCCAATTAGGTTTAAAACAATTAAATGCTCATCCTTGGGATGCTTTAGGAACTGAATTAAAAGTAGGTGATAAAATCAAAGGAAAAGTTGTTGTTTTAGCTGATTATGGTGCGTTTATCGAAGTAGCTGAAGGTGTAGAAGGATTAATCCACGTTTCAGAAATGTCTTGGTCTACGCATTTAAGAAGTGCACAAGATTTTATGAAAATTGGAGATGTAGTTGAAGCTGTTGTGCTAACGTTAGATAGAGACGAAAGAAAAATGTCTTTAGGTATCAAACAAATGACACAAGATCCATGGACTGATATTACTGCTAAATACCCAGTAGGTTCTAAACACACTGGTATCGTAAGAAACTTTACTAACTTCGGAATTTTCGTAGAGTTAGAAGAAGGTATCGACGGTTTAGTTTATATTTCTGATTTATCTTGGACTAAGAAAATCAAACACCCATCAGAATTCATCAACGTTGGTGAAAAATTAGACGTAGTGGTATTAGAATTAGATGTTGACGGACGTAAATTATCTTTAGGTCACAAACAAACTACCGCTAATCCATGGGATAAATATGAAGATGCATTCGCTGTTGGAACCATCCACAAC
>JAGOAL010000013.1 GCA_017983975.1 Flavobacterium sp. | reverse complement strand
GAAAACTTTGCAGAACTCCAAACAGGGGTTTGTGCATTTATGCATATACTTGTTAATAAGAATAAATATAAATATTTCCACATGATTATTACTCTTGAGATAATCGTTCTTGTTCTACTTTTTCTGCCAAACGTTTTTCGATAATTGGTGTGATTAACGTTTTTCGGGCATTTTGTTTTACGAAAGGATACAATTCCAAATCGTTTTTCATTTGGTCGTTTTTGTTTGGATACTTGTTGGTTCCTAACAAAACTTCTTTTCCTGAATCGAAAAGTTCTTGTTCTTTTTGAGCGCTTTCGTTAATTTTTCTCTGAATTGTGCCATCAATTAATTGCGAAATCAATCCGCCATTTTTCTCGATATCCTTGAATAATTCCAATGCTTTTTCGGCCAATTGTTCGGTTAACGTTTCAATATAGTAAGTCCCATCAGCTGGATTATTCACTTTATCGAAATAACTTTCATTTTTTAAAATTAACAGTTGGTTTCTCGAAATTCTGTCGCCAAATTCGTTGTCTTTATGGTATAAAGCATCGTAAGGTAAATTGGCAACGGCATCAGCTCCACCTAAAATCGCCGACATACATTCGGTAGTTGTGCGCAACATATTTACATTGTAATCGTATAACGTTTTGTTGCGTTTTGTTGGTGTAGCAATGATATGACAATCAAAATTATGATTGTATTCAGTTGCTAAAGTGTTGAATAAAATTCGTAGAGCTCTCAATTTAGCAATTTCAAAAAAGTAATTGGTTCCAACCGCGACTTCAATCGTAATTGGTTGGTTCATGGCTGAAATTCTATTGAAATATTCGTTTACTTGTGCTAAAGTGTAGGCTAGTTGTTGCACGATATTTGCACCAGCGTTTTGATACATTCCGCTTGAAATAGTTAAAAAGGAAGCCACCCCGCCCGTTGGGCACCCCTCCAAAGGATGGGAATTTTTAGCAATTGTATTTAACTTTTCAAAATCTTTTTCAAGGTTTTCAAACCAATTCCCATCTTTTATTAATTGTCCGATTGGGTCAATTTGAGTGAAGATGGTTGCTTTGTTTTTTGAAGCGAAATCATTAATTTTATTCGAAAATTCAACAGAAAGAAAAGGTAAATTAAAATAATAATTCACATTTTCAAGGGGAAGATTTTGCATTAATTCCTCTATGGAAATCGATTCGCTTTCAATAGTAAAACGAATGCTTTCAGCCCCTCTTTGTAAAGTTTCAAGGGCACGAGCATTCGATTTTTTTACATCGTGTACAAATATGTTTTGAACAATTGTAAATGGGGCGTTAGGTGTAATTGCATTTAAGTTTACATTCGTGTCATCATTATGATAAAACGGTTTTACTTTAATACCTTCTGGGCTTTCCCATACTAATGTTTCGTTGTAATCAGCGCCTTTTAGTTCAAATTGAATTTGTTGCTTCCATTGTTTTGCGGAAACAGGTTCAAATTCTGAAAATAGATTATTGTTAGTCACGAATTATTTATTTAATTGTTACTATTTGTTTTTTCGGCTTCAGCTTCTTTTTCGATTTTTTTGTCATCTTCAAATTCAATGATATAAATGTCTTCGTTTTCGCGTTTCATGTAATATTTTTCGCGAGCGTATTTTTCTACTCTATCATTGTTTTTAAGATGTTTTATGCTAGCACTATCTTTTTTTATTTCAGTTTTATAGTAGTTGATGTTGTCTTCAATTTCATCAATTTCTTTATCTAAAACCCGATGCTCTAAATAGGAATAATTATCTAAAAATAAGATCCAAATAACAAAGAAAATGAGCACTAAAACATAGCGATTTGCTAAAAATTTTAGAAAAGGATAATTCGCTATGAGGTTTTTTAATTTATTCATTACACCAATCTTTGATTAATGACAGCTCTAACTACATCAATGGCAACAGTGTTGTATTTATCATTAGGGATAATTATATCGGCAAAGGCTTTTGTAGGTTCAATAAATTGTTCGTGCATTGGTTTTAGCGTCGTTTGATAACGATTTAAAACTTCTTCCATATCACGACCTCGTTCTGCAATATCGCGTTTAAGTCGGCGAATTAAGCGCTCATCCGAATCGGCATGTACATACACTTTAATATCAAACATATCTCTTAATTCTGGATTGGTAAGAATTAATATGCCTTCCACAATCATTACTTTTCTTGGGTGTGTTAGAATTTTATCATCAGTTCTATCATGAGTTACAAATGAATACACTGGTTGCTCAATTGTATTGCCTGCTTTTAACTCTTTCAAATGAGTTACTAACAATTCAAAATCGATTGCTCTTGGGTGATCAAAATTAATTTTTGTTCGTTCTTCATACGTTAAATGATGTGTTTCTTTATAGTATGAATCTTGAGAAATGATACCAACTTCTGAAGAAGGTAATTCATTCATAATTTGGTGTACTACTGTAGTTTTTCCACTTCCGGTTCCTCCGGCAATTCCGATAATAAGCATAAATGATATCGTATTGATTGTTTTAGCAAAAATAGAAATAATATTCTATGCGTTTTTTGTTTTGATCAGAAAGTTTTGCGAATTTGTGCTAAAAAAATATAGGTTGTTAACTTGAATAAGAATCGTGTATTTTGATTTGCAACACAATTTGTCTAGTGTATAAATGAAAAAAGACCCTCAATTGAAGGTCTTTTGTCGGGGTGGCAGGATTCGAACCTGCGGCCTTCCCGCTTTGGCGGGACGCGATTACTGTTCGAAGAAACCAATATCATGTAAATATCTTTTAGCGCCTCTTTTTTTAATTTTCATTTCAAGAACCATTGCTTCGCTTCTTGATTCAAGAGTAAAAAAAGTTACTATTTTCCATGGCACTCCATGTTTTGTAGATAACTCATAACCAGAGTTATGTCTGTTAATTCTATTTTCTATATCGTTAGTTTGTCCGATGTAGAATTTAGACTTTGATTCGCTAAACAAAATGTAGACAAAAAGCATAAATTGATAAAATGAAAAAAGACCCTCAATCGAAGGTCTTTTGTCGGGGTGGCAGGATTCGAACCTGCGGCCTCCTGCTCCCAAAGCAGGCGCGATAACCGGGCTACGCTACACCCCGAATTTGTGAGTGCAAATATAGAACTTAATATTTATTATCAAAATGTTTTATCAAAATAAATATAACTTATTATCGAATTGTTAATTCTAATCTATTTTTAAGAAATATTTTTAATTAAAAACTTACATTTGCTACTCTTAAAAGAATAAAGTTATGTCAGATACAATTGAAAAAGTAAAATGTTTAATAATAGGTTCTGGTCCTGCCGGTTATACTGCAGCAATTTATGCAGCTAGAGCTAATATGAATCCTGTTTTATATCAAGGAACACAGCCTGGTGGTCAGTTAACAACTACTAATGAAGTAGAAAATTTTCCAGGTTATCCAGAAGGAGTAACCGGACCTGAAATGATGGTTCAATTGCAAGCACAAGCACAACGTTTTGGGACTGATGTTCGTGATGGTTGGGCTACTAAAGTTGATTTTTCGGGACCAATTCATAAAGTTTGGATCAATGATACAAAAGAAATTCATGCTGAAACCATTATAATTTCAACAGGTGCTTCTGCAAAATATTTAGGTTTAGAATCGGAGCAACATTACTTAAAATTAGGTGGTGGTGTTTCTGCATGTGCAGTTTGTGATGGATTTTTCTACAGAAATCAAGAAGTAGTAATTGTTGGTGCCGGTGATAGTGCTTGTGAAGAAGCTCATTATCTTTCTAAATTATGTAAAAAGGTAACAATGTTAGTTCGAAGTGATAAATTTAGAGCTTCTAAAATTATGGCTGAGCGTGTTCAAAAAACAGAAAATATTGTAATTTTAATGAATACTGAAACCGATGAGGTTTTAGGAGACGGTCAAGTAGTAACTGGTGTTCGTGCTAAAAACAGAACTACGGGCGAATTAACCGAAATTGCTGCAACCGGATTTTTTGTAGCCATTGGACATAAACCAAATACCGATATTTTTGCCGATTATATTACACTAGATGAAACAGGTTATATCGTAAATGTTCCAGGTAGTTCAAAAACAAATGTTCCGGGTGTGTTTGTGGCTGGAGATGCTGCAGATCATGTGTATCGTCAAGCTATAACAGCAGCAGGAACGGGCTGTATGGCAGCTTTAGATGCGGAACGCTATATTGCTTCAAAAGAATAATTATTTCAAAATAATTCAAAAAAAAATCCGACTAATTAGTCGGATTTTTTTTATTTGTCTTTCTTGTAAAGTGTGGTGTTGTTAGTAAATTTTTTAATGGTTATTTTTTGTTCGCCCCATAATTCAATTTGAGATTTACCACCTGCGGCAATTGTTATCGCACTGCTTACATTAATTTCGCATTTTGCATAGCTATCTGTATCGACTTCAAGTGTACCAATGACTAATTTTGGTGCATTTAAATGACTGTTATTGTCTAAGCGCATTTTAGCAATTGTAGCCGTACCTTCTATCGTAGCTGTACTTTTTTGATACATGTCTAATTTGAGTTCGGGTGACGCTATTAAAGCTTTTAATTCAGAATTTTTGCTTAATTCTAAACTAGTACTTTCTGCTTTTACATTTATTTCTGCTTCTGCTTTGTCATCTAAAATTAACGCAAAATAATTTGATTTTACATTTAAAAAGGACTTAGAAGTATTATAATTTTTAATGGTGATTTTATCTAATTCAATATCGGCTAAAGCTTTAATTTCTACTTCGTTACGAGCGGTAATAAGTTGTAAATCATTAGAATAATTAATTCGAATGGCAAACTTTTTGAAACTCGTAGGATCTTTTAAGGCATTAATTTTTAAAGTATTTCCTGAAACTTCATAATTGATTATTTCATGAAGGTTATCATCTGCTTCAATTTCAATTGATGTTTTAGTCCCTTTAACTAAAAACACTTCAAAATTATCGCTAACTTCAATGTTTTCAAAGCTATTTAGTTCTTTTACAGCAACGGTGACAATTTTTGAACCCTTAATTTTTTCTTTTTTCTGACCAAAAGAAAATGATGTTACTAATAAAGCAACAAGTAGTATTGAGATTTTTGTATGCATTTTAATTTAATTTCTTACAAAGATAAAAAAAAACATCAGTAGAAACTGATGTTTTTAAAATGTATTTATAAGATTGATTCTATCAAGTTTGCAATAAAAGTAAATACAAATTCTATAATCTGAATAAATAATTTTATCATAGGGTTGGTATTAATTTGTTAATTTGTATTAATGATGTAAAATTAATGCATTAATTAATTGATGTTGTTAATTTTGTGCTAATTATTTGTTAAACATATAAGTACACTAAAATTAGTTAGTCATTTGTAACACTTCCTCCAGAACTTTCAGTTTTAATTAATGTTTTTGGCGTTTGATAATAAGTAATAGAACTTCCGCTTGAAGCCGTTCCATTTAATTTTACAATTGGCTTTACTTTTGTAAAACTGCCACTTGAAGCATCTGCAATAATTTCATTTGAAGCTAATTCTTCGGCGTTAATTTCGCTGCCACTTGAAGTTGATGTTTGTAAGTTCAATACTTTTCCAGAAACAGTGATGTTACTTCCGCTAGAAGAATCACACGACACTTTTTCATATTCTAACACAGCTTCTATTTCGCTTCCACTACTTGTGGTTAATGAAATTTCGGTGCCTCTTAATGTGTTTTTAGAACTTATAGTAGATCCGCTGGAAGATTCTAAACCTGTAATTATAGGCATTTTAATACTCACATTTATAGGTGATTCGGTATGAATATTTCCTTCCACTTTTACAATCAGTGTACCATTTTCAACTTTTGTAATAACATATTGTTGAATGTTATCATCGGTTTCAACTTCAATGCTAGTAGGTGATCCTTGTTCTACAATTACGGTAATGCCCGAGCTAGAAGCAATTTTATCAAATGATGTTGGAATTGCTCTTTTCTCTTTAGTGATGTTTCCACTACCTTGTGTGCCGGTATTAAAATTTTCGTTACAGGAAAAGAAAACAATTCCAATTAAACAAAGTAGTATTTTATGTGTAGTTTTCATCTTATTTCTTTTTTGTGTTGTTAATCATTTCTTGTATTTTTTCTTTTTCTCTTTTAATTTCGATTTCTACATTCTCTACTTTCTTTTTCACTAAGACTCCATTTTCGTCATAAATAATAGTTGCTGTAGAATCATTTTCTAATTCATTTGACTCAACATCTTGATGGTCGTTTTCTGAAATAGGACAATTCAAACACTTTACTTTTTCAGTATCAACTCTGTAAATATAATCCGAAGAGCTATAATGAAGATTAAAGAAATCATTATTTGAAATGTCATAAGTATAAAAGTTTTTATCGGTTTTAAAGTAAATTCCTTTTGGAAGATATAAGTACAATGTGACTTCTTGACCTCTATATTTATTTTCTACTGCCGAAACCAAATAATTGTCTAATTGTAATACATTACCATCAATTTTAAATGTATATTTGATTTTTTCGGCTCTTTTACGCGCATCTTCAGCCGATTTTCCTTTAGCTAATTTTTCCACTTGAAGATAAGCTACTGGCGCATCAGTTTCCATTATTTCAATAGAAATATTATTCGAATAAATAACTTCTTTATTGTTTTCATCTTGTGTAATTCTAAAATCGGTTTCATGATGAACGTTTTTAGAATAGAAATCATTGTTTTTAAACTTAATGATTAAAGTGTCTGTTGGATTTAAAATTAACTCTTGCTTTTGTACTGTCTTTCCTTCAAATGCTAATTGCGATGCTTCGTTTACGCCTAATGAAATGGCAATACCCATTGCAATAATCCAAGTAGCAAGTAATGTGTATTTTGCAATATTTCCAATTGATTTTAAGTTATTTACTAATAATTTTAGTCCTAAAATAAGCAAGAAGAAAAAAGGAATTCCAAAGACAAAAAGCACTAAAATTCCTTGAACCCACATTGGCGTTTCTAAACCAATAGGTGTTTTAACATGATTTAATAGAAAATTATCGGGCATATTTGTCGAAAAAATCATGAATATACCGGCAATACAAAATGATAGCAGTGAAAGAGAGCTGAATAAAACAATGATTCCGCCAATCAATTTTGTGAATACATTAAATACTATTGAAAAAAAGTTTCCCAATGCATTTCCTGTTTTATTGATGCCTTGTCTTGTGTTTTCGGCTATTTTTTGATGATCAATTGAGCCGATTTTATCAGCAATATCATCTA
Source organism: Flavobacterium sp. (assembly GCA_017983975.1). Classification (GTDB taxonomy): domain Bacteria; phylum Bacteroidota; class Bacteroidia; order Flavobacteriales; family Flavobacteriaceae; genus Flavobacterium. The sequence goes on along the minus strand of JAGOAL010000013.1, from coordinate 36,804 downwards.
TACCTTCTTTAACTTTTCGTTCGATATTTGAAATAGTGATTTCCTCACCTTTCATTTCTAGTTTTTGAGAAGTGGTTACTGCCTCAGGAATAATAAACATTAGTATTACATAGATTAATATTGGACTTCCAAAACCTGCAACAACTATAATTACAAATAGCAATCGAATCCAAACCGGATCTATTTTAAGGTAGTGTCCGAATCCAGAAGCCACCCCGCTTATAATTCCGTTTTCCTTATCTCGGTATAATTTTTTTACATTATTTTTCGAATAAAATGTATTAGAACTAGATGCGTTGGTTGTTTCTTCATCAATTTTATAGTCTTCGGGCTGCCCCATAATCGCTATAACAGCATCAATTTCAACTAAACCAATAACTTGTTTATCGTTTTGAATGCGTTCTTGAAATAATTCGGCAATGCGACTTTCAATATCTTTCATTATTTCCTCTCTGCCATCAGGAGCAAGAGAACGTTTTACCGCATCAAAATAACGCGATAATTTTTGATAGGCATCTTCATCAATATGGAAGAAAAAACCTCCTAAATTTATACTTATTGTTTTATTCATGACTGTTAGTTTTGGCTAGTTATTATGTTTACGGCATCGGCTAATTCTTTCCATGTGCCATTTAATTCTTGTAAAAATTCTTTTCCTTCATCGGTTAAACCGTAATATTTTCTGGGTGGTCCAGATACGGATTCTTCCCATCGATAGTTTAACAAGCCGTCATTTTTGAGCCTTGTTAATAAAGGATACACGGTTCCTTCAACGACTAATAATTTTGCGTTTTTTAGCGTGTCTAGTATTTCAGAAGTGTATGCATCTTTTTCTTTTAATACAGATAAAATACAGAATTCTAAAACCCCTTTACGCATTTGCGCTTTAGTGTTTTCAATATTCATAATTCCTTTTGATTTTGATAATTAAACTGTTCATTTTTTGATTGTTTTGCTTTCGCAATTGATTGATTTTGATGATTAAAATTATATTACCTATTAATTTCTTATACAAAGATAAGTCTATTGAAAGGTATTATGTTACACATAGTACTATTATTTAACATAAAATTAACATTTTAAATCCTTAGTTACTTCCTATTTAATTTTGTATTTTTACAGCAAAATCAATCTATCATGGAGTTTACACCTGCCAAATTAAATTTGTTTACTTTTTTTAAATTGCCAGCTGCTTTTTGGAGTGGTGTGCGTGTTAAGTCAATTTCACCTGAAGTTTGTGAAGTAACCGTAAAACACCGTTGGTTTAATCAAAATCCTTTTAATTCAATGTATTTTGCCGTTCAAGCTATGGCTGCGGAGTTTACAACTGGAGCTTTGGTAATGTATCAAATCAAGTCAAGTGATAAAAATATTTCTATGTTAGTGGCTCAAAATAAAAGTGTGTTCACTAAAAAAGCAACTGGAAGAATTACGTTTGCTTGTACACAAGGCGATGCAATAAAAGAAGCAATTTATAAAGCAATTGAAACCAAAGAGGGACAAACCATTTGGTTAACTTCCATAGGAAAAAATGAAAAAGGAGAACAAGTTTCTGAAATGCAATTTGAATGGACTATTAAAGTAAGAAATTAAAAGTCAGGTTATAGTCACTTTGCAATCATCAACTATTCCTAAACATACGTTAATTTACTTTCATTATTTATAATTTGATTGTAACTTTGAGAAAAAGCAAATAAAATGACTATTTTAGTTACAGGAGCGACAGGTTTAGTAGGACAAGAATTAGTAGGATTATTGTTGCAAAATGGGCATATTATTCATTATTTATCTACTTCAAAAGATAAATTAGTCTACAATTCTAACTATAAAGGTTTTTATTGGAATCCTAAAACAGCTGAAATTGATTTAAATTCCTTCACTGATGTTGAGGTTATTGTTCATTTAGCAGGCGCAAATGTTGCTCAAAAATGGACAACTTCCTACAAAGAAGAAATTATTCAAAGCCGCGTTCTTTCGACAAAATTATTATTTCAAACACTACAAAAAACAACTAATAACGTAAAACAATTTGTTTCGGCATCTGCCATTGGTATTTATCCAGACAGTCTCACAAATATATATCATGAAACCGATACAGACATTGATGTTTCTTTTCTTGGAAATGTAGTTAAGCAATGGGAAAACGAAGTGAATCAGTTTGAAAAATTAGAATTAATTGTTTCTAAAATACGAATTGGCATTGTTTTAGCAAAAAATGGAGGTGCACTTCAAGAAATGGCAAAACCTATTAAGTATGGTGTGGGTGCTGCTTTTGGTTCAGGAAATCAATACCAATCCTGGATTCATATTCATGATTTAGCCGCAATTTTTTATCACGTGATTGAACATAAGTTACCCGGAATTTATAACGGTGTTTCGCCTTATCCAGTTACTAATTTAGAACTGACAAGAGCTATCGCAAAAACATTAGATAAACCTTTGTTTCTTCCAAATATTCCCCAATTTATGATGAAACTTCTACTTGGTGAAATGCATCATATTCTATTTTCGAGTCAAAATGTGAGCTGTAGAAAATTATTGGATCAAAATTTTCAATTTAAGTTTGCAGCTTTAGATAAAGCTTTAGTTGACTTGTTGAAATAATCTCTCAACTATTTTTTTCCTGACAATTTGACATTTTTAAACATTTGGCAATACATTTGCAATTGGATTTACTAAAGTAAAAATGTTTAAAAAAATATTCAAAAATATGAGTCAAGAAAGTACTGAAAACATCGAAAAGGAGAACATTAATGAAGAAAATGTTTCAGAAAATCAAGAAATTCCAACGCCAGAATTATCAGTAGAAGAACAATTGCAAGAAGAATTGAGCAATGAGAAAGATAAGTTTTTGCGTCTTTTTGCCGAATTTGAAAATTACAAAAGAAGAACTGCTAAAGAGCGTATCGATTTATTCAAAACTGCAAATCAAGAAGTATTACAAGCGATGCTTCCTGTTTTAGATGATTTTGATAGAGCGTGGGCACAGGTTTCTAAATCGGATGACGAAGCTTTGGTTACGGGTGTTCAATTGATTCATGATAAACTTAGAACGACTCTAGTTTCTAAAGGATTAGAAGAAGTAGAAGTGAAAGCAGGCGATGTTTTTGATGCAGATTTTGCGGAAGCAATTACTCAAATTCCTGCTCCAAATGACAAATTGAAAGGTAAAATCGTTGATGTAATCGAAAAAGGATACAAATTAGGAGATAAAATTATTCGTTTTCCAAAAGTGGTAATCGGACAATAATTTTATTTTATAAACGCTAATTAGGGCGTTTCAATCATTACTATATTATTTAAAATGAAAAAAGATTTTTACGAAATACTAGGCATATCCAAAAATGCATCAGCCGATGAAATTAAGAAAGCCTATAGAAAGAAAGCCATAGAATTTCATCCTGATAAAAACCCTGGAAATAAAGAAGCGGAAGAAAAATTCAAGGAGGCAGCCGAAGCTTATGAAGTATTAAGCGATGCAAACAAGAAAGCAAAATATGATCAATATGGTCACCAAGCTTTTGATGGTGGTGGTTTTGGTGGTGGCCAACACATGAATATGGATGATATTTTTAGTCAATTTGGAGATATTTTTGGCGGTGCTTTTGGTGGAGGAGGTTTTTCTGGATTTGGCGGTGGCGGTGGTCAACGTAGAGTAAAAGGAAGTAATCTTCGTATCAAAGTAAAATTAACTTTGGAAGAAATCGCAAATGGGGTTGAAAAGAAAGTTAAAGTAAAGCGAAAAATTCAAGCTAAAGGCGTAACTTATAGAACCTGTCCTACTTGTAATGGATCGGGTCAAATAATGAAAATTGCAAATACCATTTTAGGTAGAATGCAAACGGCCACCACTTGTCATATTTGTAGTGGTTCTGGGCAAATTTTAGATCAAAAACCTGCCGGTGCAGATGCACAAGGAATGTTATTAGAAGACGATACCGTTGCAATTAAAATTCCAGCTGGAGTAGTTGATGGAATGCAATTAAAAGTGACTAACAAAGGGAACGAAGCTCCTGGAAGTAATAGTATTCCTGGGGATTTAATCGTAGCTATTGAAGAAATCGAGCACGAATTCTTAAAACGCGAAGGTGAAAATCTGCATTATGATTTATATATAAGTGTAGCCGAAGCAGCATTAGGTGTTTCTAAAGAAATTGATACGGTTTCTGGAAAAGTGCGTATCAAATTAGAAGATGGCATTCAATCAGGTAAAATTTTACGATTAAAAGGTAAAGGAATTCCAAGTTTAAATTCATACGGAAACGGCGATTTATTAGTTCATGTGAATGTTTGGACACCCAAAAAATTAAATACCGAACAAAAACAATTTTTCGAAAAAATGCTTACCGACGAAAATTTCATTCCAAAACCCGAAAAATCAGATAAGTCTTTCTTTGAAAAAGTGAAAGATATGTTTTCTTAAAGAAATAATGTTTCAAATATAAGAGTCGCTTTCGCAAATAAAGTGTACTTTTATTCAACATAACAATTTTCCCATCCGTTAGAAATAAAGGGTGGGTTTTTTGTAACAATGTATACGATTTAACTACTAATTAGATAATAAAAATTACTTTTCTATGAGCAATATTCTCGAAGTACAAAATGTAGTCAAACAGTATGGCGATTATACAGCATTAAATAAAGTTTCATTGCAAGTTCCTACGGGCAGTATTTATGGACTTTTAGGACCAAATGGTGCTGGAAAAACTTCATTAATTCGAATCATTAATCAAATAACAATGCCCGATAGCGGCACGGTACTTTTAGATGGTGAACTTTTAAAACCAGAACATGTTCAATACATAGGATATATGCCGGAAGAACGCGGTTTATATAAAACCATGAAGGTAGGAGAACAGTGTCTGTATCTTGCTCAATTGAAAGGGATGCCTTATGAAGAAGCTAAGAAACAACTCAAATATTGGTTTGAAAAATTTGAAATAGAAGGCTGGTGGGATAAAAAAATCCAAGAGCTTTCTAAAGGGATGGCACAAAAAATTCAGTTTATTGTAACGGTTTTGCATCAACCAAAATTATTGATTTTAGACGAACCCTTTTCTGGTTTTGACCCTGTGAATGCCAATTTAATAAAAGACGAAATTATCGAATTAAACAAAAAAGGTACTTCAATCATTTTTTCAACGCACCGCATGGAATCGGTTGAAGAAATGTGCGATTATATTGCGTTGATTCACAAATCGAATAAGTTAATTGAAGGCAAACTTGAAGATGTAAAACGACAATTTCGTTCAAATACATTTCAAATTGGTATTATGACTAATAATGTAGAAGGATTAATGGTGCAATTAACCCAAAAATTCAAAATTGATCAAACCCATTTTAAATCATTAAATGATGATTTAAAATTAGAAGTAGCTTTAGGCGAACATACTTCAAATGAGCTACTTTCTATATTAACAAACTTTGGGCAAGTTACCCATTTTGTGGAAAAAATACCGAGTGTTAACGATATATTCATTCAAACTGTAAGTAAATAATCATGAGCATCATATCCTTAATTATAAAAAGAGAATTTATTGCAAAAGTGCGCAATAAATCATTTATCGTAATGACCTTTTTAAGTCCGCTTTTATTTGTTGGAATGGCTGTACTTGTTGGGTTTTTATCTACAATGAATAAAGATTCGGTAACACAAATCGCTATTCATGATGAAAGTGGTTTGTTGAAAAAGGAATTTAAAAATGATAAGTTCACCCATTACACAGATTTGTCTGCGATGCCTTTTAAAACGGCAAAAGATACTGCGAGTAACAGTTATGAAGGATTGATTTTTGTTCCAAAAGTAACAGCAGTTCAAGATTTAAAAGAAAAAGTAGAATACATCTCTGAAGATAGTCCGAGTTTGGAATTTATTTCCGATGTGGAGGAAGTTATTGATTCGGTTATTACGCAAGAAAATTTAAAAGTATTGGGTTTCGATGCCAAAAAAATTGACGAAGCAAAAGCAGATTCATCTCTGCAATTATCAAAGTTTTCTGGTGAAGAAAGCTTAAAAGGATTAAACGAAATCAAAGTAGCTATTGGGGGCTTATTCGGATATTTAATCATGATGTTTATTGTAATTTATGGCAATTTTGTAATGCGAAGTGTTATTGAAGAAAAAACATCAAGAATTATTGAAATTATTATTTCCTCAGTAAAACCTTATCAATTGATGATGGGAAAAATTATTGGTAACTCTCTAGCGGGTATTTTACAATTTCTTATTTGGGCCATCGTGGGAACTTTGTTGTTTTTTATAGCATCTTCTTTCCTTGGTTTACAAATGGGAGCTTCTTCAACAGTTTCTCCTGAAATGATGGATGCAGCAGCAGCTAACGTTGATAAAATGGCTAAATTACAAATGTATATTAATGAGATATCAAATCTTCCATTAACCACCTTAATCATAGCATTTATTATCTATTTTATTGGAGGTTATTTTTTATACAGTTCATTGTATGCCGCTATTGGTGCTGCAGTGGATTCAGAAACCGATTCTCAGCAATTTTTATTACCTATTATAATGCCCTTAATTTTAGGAGTCTACATAGGTTTCTTTACGGTAATCAATGACCCGCATGGAACGGTTGCAACTGTGTTTTCAATTATTCCGTTTACTTCACCTATTGTCATGTTGATGCGTATTCCATTTGGAGTTCCATTATGGCAATTAGCACTTTCTATCGTTTTATTGTTTGGAACGTTTATCTTTGTAGTCTGGTTTGCTGCAAAAATCTACCGAGTTGGTATTTTAATGTACGGCAAAAAACCAACTTGGAAAGAATTATATAAATGGTTGAAATATTAAAAAGTGTTTGGTTGCAAATATTTAGCCTTTAATCCATTACCATAAAAATGAGTAAAATTCTAATCATAGAAGACGAAGCAGCAATTCGAAGAGTATTGACAAAAATACTTTCCGAAGAAAATGAATCGTACAAAGTTGAAGAAGCAGAAGATGGTTTGCAAGGGGTTGAAAAAGTCAAAAATGAAGATTATGATTTGATTCTCTGCGATATTAAAATGCCAAAAATGGACGGTGTTGAGGTATTAGAAGCGGTTAAAAAAATAAAACCAGAGATTCCAATGGTGATGATTTCTGGGCATGGGGATTTAGAAACTGCAATAAATACGATGCGTTTAGGCGCTTTTGATTACATATCTAAACCACCCGATTTGAATCGATTATTAAACACGGTTCGAAATGCATTAGATAAAAAACAATTAGTAGTAGAAAACAAAATCTTGAAAAAGAAAGTTTCAAAAAACTACGAAATGATAGGTGATAGTGAAGCGATTAATCATATCAAAACAATGATTGACAAAGTAGCTCCTACAGATGCTCGTGTACTAATTACTGGACCAAATGGAACTGGAAAAGAGTTAGTTGCACATCAATTACATGAAAAAAGTGAGCGTTCATCGGCACCAATTATCGAAGTAAATTGTGCGGCAATACCTTCTGAATTGATAGAAAGCGAATTATTTGGTCACGTAAAAGGCGCTTTTACTTCGGCGGTTAAAGACAGAGCTGGTAAGTTTGAAGCAGCAGATGGCGGAACCATTTTTCTGGATGAAATTGGCGATATGAGTTTATCGGCGCAAGCCAAAGTATTACGAGCTTTACAAGAAAATTTAATTCAAAGAGTAGGAGCAGACAAGGACATTAAAGTGAATGTTCGTGTGGTTGCTGCAACCAATAAAGATTTAAAAAAGGAAATTGAAGAAGGAAGGTTTCGTGAAGATTTATATCATCGATTAGCGGTAATATTAATCAAAGTTCCTGCTTTAAATGATAGAAGAGAAGATATCCCCGCATTAATTGAGCATTTTGCCTCAAAAATTGCTTTGGAACAAGGAAATGCAGTAAAAAACTTCTCGAAATCGGCCATAAAATTATTACAAGAATACGATTGGACCGGAAATATTCGTGAATTAAGAAATGTAGTGGAACGCTTGATTATTTTAGGTAATTCCGAAATTTCAGAACAAGACGTAAAATTATTCGCAAGTAAATAAATTTGGTAAATGGTAAAAGGTTATGGGTATATGGTTACCTATTACCTCTTGCCCATTACCCATTACCATAGAAAAAATGCAATTAAAAAAAATACATACAAGCCTTCAAAATGCGCTGATTGAAAATAATTTAATCGAGGCAAATGAAATGCAACAAGAAACTTTTTCTACCATTAAAAGTGGAGTAGATGCAGTAATTCAATCGCCAAAAAAGAGTGGAAAAACTACGACCATTTTGATGAATGTCATTCAGCGAATGGAAAAACCTGTGGGAGAAAGTACGCGTGCCTTGGTTTTGGTTCAAGACAAGGAAAAAGTATTGGAAGCGTTGGAAACATTCAAGAAAATGAATCATTATAATCAATTACGTGTTTTTGGTGTGCATGAAAAAGGAGATATGGATTATGATAAGAACCAAATTTCATTAGGAATGGATGTTTTAATAGGCACACCAATTCGAATTAATGAAATGTTTTCCTCGGCAGGATTTAATATGAACACAATCAAAATGTTTGTAGTTGATGACGTAGAAGAAATGTTGCGTAAGCGCGAAGATTCAATTATTCAACGCCTTTCTATGAGTGCCGAAAAAACGCAACGTTTGTTTTTTTGTTCTCAAATAACAGAACGTGTTGAAATATTAGCCGATAGAATAATGATAGAGCCGCTTTTTTTCGAAATGGAAGATTAAATAAAAATAATTATGGGAATAATGAAAATTTTTTCGGGAAGTGAAATTCTTGCCGAAACCTTAAAACAAAAAATTGAAGCCGTAGGTGTTGATGTAATGAAGAAAGACAATTTACAATCGGCTCGATTAGCAGGTTTTGGAAGCACTGATTTGGCTGTAGAATTATTTGTAGATGAACGTTATTACGGAAAAATCAGTCCTGTTTTAGAGGAATTTAGAATGAGTTTGTAGGATGTTTACATAAATAACTTTAAGCTTCTGTTATGCAGGAGCTTTTTTATTGCTTTAAAACATTCTAATTGCCTAATTCACTAATTAATCTATCTTTGCACCTTTCAAAAATTTCAGTAAAAAGACTTTTAACTTTTTACTTTTAACTTTTTCCTTTTAAAAATGATTACAGTAAACGACATAGCCGTAGAATTTGGCGGAACCACGCTTTTTAGTGAAGTAACTTTTGCCATTAATGAAAATGATAAAATTGCCCTTATGGGTAAAAATGGCGCCGGAAAATCTACGCTTTTAAAAATTGTTGCGGGTGAAAATAAACCTACTCGAGGCGTTATTTCTGCACCAAGTGATGCTGTAATTGCTTATTTGCCTCAGCATTTATTAACTTCTGATGATTGTACCGTTATGGAAGAAACATCAAAAGCGTTTGCTGAAGTATTAAACATGAAAAAAGAAATCGACGAAATTAATGAACAATTAACGGTTCGTACTGATTATGAAAGCGATGAATACATGAAATTGATTGAACGTGTTTCGGAACTTTCTGAAAAATTCTATTCAATAGAAGAAGTAAATTATGAAGCGGAAGTTGAAAAGGTATTAAAAGGATTAGGTTTTGAACGTGAAGATTTCAACAGACAAACATCTGAATTTTCTGGTGGTTGGAGAATGCGCATTGAATTAGCAAAAATCTTATTGAAAAAACCAGATTTAATTCTGTTGGATGAGCCTACCAATCACATGGATATCGAAAGTATTCAGTGGTTAGAGGAGTTCTTAATTAATCAGGCAAAAGCGGTAATGGTAATTTCCCACGATAAAACCTTTGTAGATAATATTACTAATCGAACTATTGAAGTTACGATGGGACGAATTTATGATTACAAAGCGGTGTATTCTGAATATTTAGAATTGCGAAAAGACAGAAGAATTCACCAACAAAAAGCATACGACGAGCAACAGAAATTCATTGCCGAAAATCAAGCGTTTATCGATCGTTTTAGAGGAACTTTTTCTAAAACAGAATCGGTGCAATCGCGTGTAAAAATGTTGGAAAAAATTGTTCCCATCGAAGTGGATGAAGTAGATACTTCAGCTTTAAAATTGAAATTCCCGCCATCTCCACGTTCTGGGCAATATCCAGTGGTGGTTGAAGGTTTATCAAAATCGTATGGCGATCATATAGTGTTCAAAGATGCCAATATGGTAATCGAGAGAGGTCAAAAAGTAGCTTTAGTTGGTAAAAACGGGGAAGGAAAGTCAACCATGATTAAAGCGATTATGGGAGAAATTGATTTTGATGGTAAATTAGAAGTAGGGCATAACGCTCAAATTGGCTATTTTGCCCAAAATCAAGCATCGTTATTAGATGGTGAATTGACTATTTTTGAAACGATTGACCAAATTGCAGTGGGTGATGTGCGTACAAAGATCAAAGATTTATTAGGAGCTTTCATGTTTAAAGGCGATGATATTCAAAAGAAAGTAAAAGTGCTTTCGGGTGGAGAAAAAACGCGTTTGGCCATGATTAAATTATTGTTAGAACCAGTAAATGTGTTGATTTTGGATGAGCCAACAAATCACTTAGATATGAAAACTAAAGACATCATCAAAGATGCTTTGCGCGATTTTGATGGAACATTAATTTTAGTTTCTCATGACCGTGATTTCTTGGATGGTTTGGCTGAAAAAGTATTTGAATTTGGCCACAAACGTGTTAAAGAACATTTTGAAGACATTAAAGGATTCTTAGCACACAAGAAAATGGATTCGTTGAAGGAGATTGAGAAATAAAGAAGTTATTTCATCAACTTTAATTTATAAATTTTAGACTCTAAAATTTCTGTATCATTATCCTCGCATAATAAAAATTCAAATTCAGTTGCGGATTCTTTATAAAATGTAATGCCCTCGAATTTATGTTGGTCAGAAATTTGAATTGTTTGTTCAACTTCAAATGTTTTTGGGTTTAAAATCCCAACTAAAGATCCAAAAATTTCGCCATCTAAATAGGTTGAATTGCTATTTTCAGCCGAAGCTAAGAAATAAAATTTATCATGAACTAAAATTGCATCGGTAAAAGTATATTCAACGGAATTAATTTTAGGTAGCGAAATGGAATGAAAGTATATTGGTTTTGTTTTGTCGTCTTCAACAATAAAAAGTCCATTTTTACCAGTTCCACCATTCCCTCGTTGAAATAAATACATTGTATCTTCAATGCTGATAGCTCCTTCAATATTTAATTCGTCTTCTTTTAAATTGCCTACCTTTCTAAGCTCAATGTATAATTTGCTTAAATCTTTTTGCTTTATTTTTTGATTTTCGAGATAATAAGTCATCATTAGATTTCGATTTTCTGTGGAACCCGAACCAAAAAGATAGAGTTTGTTTTCGTTTTTGGTAATCGATTCAAAATCAAGTTTTTCTTTTTTTGGAATATTTTCTTCTGGATTAGTATTCAGTGCAATTTTGGTAAGTTCTTTTTTATTAATCTGATATTCATATAAATAACTACTGTTATCTGAAATTATAAACAACGAATCATTATGAAATAATAGTCCAGATGCTGAACCTATTCCTATTATATTTAAGAAGACTTGAAGTTGAAATTTTTCCATATTTTTATAAAGTACTATTTTAGTTTAAAAATGACTTTAAAAATACTATTTTTACACTAATATAATTCAAGTTTTAAATAAAAGATATTCAATTTATTTGCGGTAACAAAAGCGTTAAAAGAAAATGAAAATATATACAAAAACAGGTGATTCAGGAACAACAGCTCTATTTGGTGGAACTCGTGTATCTAAACACCATATTCGAATTGAAAGTTATGGCACGGTAGATGAATTAAATTCGCATATTGGCTTAATTCGGGATCAAGATATTAATCTTTCGTATAAAGAAGTATTGATAGAAGTTCAAGACCGATTATTTACTGTAGGCGCTATTTTGGCAACTCCTCCCGAAAAAGAAAAATTAAAAAACGGACAAGCTCGCCTTCAAAATTTAGGAATTATTGCTTCAGATATTGAATATCTTGAGAATCAGATTGACCAAATGGAAGAGGTTTTACCGCCAATGACGCATTTTGTATTACCTGGCGGACACACCACCGTGTCATATTGTCATATTGCGCGCTGTGTTTGTAGAAGAGCAGAACGTTTAGCAGTTCATTTAAATGACATAGAACCGACAGATGAAATGGTAATTACTTATTTAAACCGACTTTCTGACTATCTTTTTGTCTTGGCACGAAAGTTGTCTTTAGACTTAAATGCCGATGAAGTAAAATGGATTCCAAGAAAGTAGAAAGTGCCTTTAAATACTGCCTATTTTGCCTGAAATTTTGATTCGGATAAAGACGTTCTTAAATATTTTAAAAAAAAGTAAAAAAAAACTTGACTTTTTAAGTAATAAATTTATTTTTGCATAAACTTAAATCGATAAAAAGATGTATTGGACATTAGAATTAGCATCCTACTTAAGTGATGCACCTTGGCCAGCAACCAAAGATGAACTTATCGACTATGCTATTAGAACTGGAGCACCACTAGAAGTAGTGGAAAACTTACAGTCTATAGAAGACGAGGGAGAAATCTATGAATCAATGGAAGAGATTTGGCCAGATTATCCTACTGACGAAGATTATCTTTGGAATGAGGACGAATATTAAAAAATAAATAAACACAACAGAAATAAGTCTCTTCACTGAGGCTTTTTTTTTGGTTATATTTGCAAACTATTAGAAAATAATAATTATGAGTATCATAAATTCCATATTGAAAGCTTTCGTAGGAGATAAATCAGAGAAAGATGTAAAAGCTATTCAACCCTTAATTACCAAAGTAAAATCTTTTGAGAGTGCTTTACAAGCATTATCTCATGACGAATTGCGTGCTAAAACAGCCCAATTCAAATCAAAAATACAACAAGCCCGTGCTGAAAAAGATGCAAAAATCGCTTCTTTGAAACAAGATGCCGAACAAACGCAAGACATTGATGCACGTGAAGATATTTATGCTGAAATCGATACCATCGAAAAAGAAGCGTATGAAATTTCTGAAAAGGTATTAAACGAAATTCTTCCTGAAGCCTTTGCAGTGGTTAAAGAAACCGCTCGTCGTTTTAAAGAAAATTCAACCATTACGGTAACTGCAACGCCAAAAGATCGTGAATTATCAGCATCAAAATCATATGTTAAAATTGAAGGTGAAAATGCATCTTGGGCAAACTCATGGGACGCTGCAGGAAAAGCAATAACTTGGGACATGATTCACTACGATGTTCAGTTGATTGGTGGAGTAGTATTGCACCAAGGAAAAATTGCCGAAATGCAAACGGGTGAAGGTAAAACATTAGTAGCAACACTTCCTTTGTATTTGAATGCTTTAACAGGAAACGGAGTCCACTTAGTAACCGTTAATGATTACCTAGCTAAACGTGATAGCAATTGGAAGGCACCGCTTTTTGAATTCCACGGAATGACAGTTGATTGTATTGATAATCATCAACCCAACTCTCCTGAAAGAAGAAAAGCTTATGAGGCCGATATTACCTACGGAACTAATAACGAATTTGGTTTTGATTATTTGCGTGATAATATGGCACATGCACCCGAAGATTTAGTGCAAAGAAAACACAATTTTGCTATTGTGGATGAGGTCGATTCGGTTTTAGTAGATGATGCTAGAACACCATTAATTATTTCAGGTCCAGTACCTCAAGGAGATCGTCATGAATTCAATGAATTAAAGCCAAAAGTTGATAATTTAGTTACATTACAACGCAAATTAGCAACCGATTGTTTAACAGAAGCAAAACGCTTGTTTAAAGAAGGAAACAGTAAAGAAGCGGGTTTCAATTTGCTTCGTTCATATAGAGCTTTGCCTAAAAGTAAAGCCTTAATTAAATTCTTGTCGGAAGAAGGAGTAAAACAATTACTTCAAAAAACAGAAAATCAATACATGCAAGATAATAATAGAGAAATGCCAAAAATTGATGAGGCGTTATATTTTGTTATCGAAGAAAAAAACAATCAGGTTGAATTGACAGACAACGGAATTCAATATCTATCTCAGGATACAGATGCTCAATTCTTTGTTTTACCCGATATTGGCACTGAAATTGCACAAATTGAAAAAGAAAACCTTTCTACAGAAGCAGAAGCAGAACGAAAAGAGGAATTATTTAAAGACTTTTCAATAAAATCTGAACGTATTCATACGTTAACACAATTATTAAAAGCCTACACTTTATTTGAAAAAGACACAGAATATGTAATCATGGACAATAAAGTTATGATTGTTGATGAGCAAACAGGTCGTATTATGGATGGTCGTCGTTATTCAGACGGTTTACATCAAGCTATTGAAGCTAAAGAAAATGTAAAAATTGAAGCGGCAACCCAAACTTTTGCAACGATTACTTTACAGAATTATTTCCGTATGTATAGCAAATTAGGCGGGATGACTGGAACTGCTGTTACTGAAGCAGGTGAATTTTGGGAAATCTACAAATTAGATGTTGTGGAAATTCCTACCAATAGACCGATGGCTCGAAAAGATAAAGAAGATTTGATTTATAGAACGGTTCGTGAAAAATTCAATGCCGTGATTGAAGATGTTGTTGAGCTATCAAAAGAAGGTCGCCCGGTGCTTATTGGAACTACTTCGGTTGAGATTTCAGAATTATTAAGCCGAATGTTAAAAATAAGAGGTATTCAACACAATGTATTGAATGCAAAAATGCACAAAAGCGAGGCTGAAATTGTTGCAGAAGCTGGAAAACCAGGAGTAGTAACCATTGCAACTAATATGGCGGGTCGTGGTACCGATATTAAATTATCTGACGAAGTTAAAAAAGCAGGTGGTTTGGCAATTATTGGAACAGAACGTCACGATTCACGTCGTGTAGACCGTCAGTTAAGAGGTCGTGCAGGTCGTCAAGGAGATGTGGGTAGTTCTCAATTCTACGTGTCGCTTGAAGATAACTTAATGCGTTTATTTGGCTCGGAAAGAGTAGCGAAAGTAATGGATAGAATTGGTCTAAAAGAAGGTGAAGTAATTCAACATTCTATGATGACAAAATCGATCGAAAGAGCGCAGAAAAAAGTAGAAGAAAACAATTTTGGAGTGCGTAAACGTTTGTTAGAATATGACGACGTAATGAATGCACAAAGAGAAGTAGTTTACAAAAGAAGACGCCACGCCTTACACGGCGAACGATTAAAAGTGGACATCGCAAACATGATGTATGACACTTGCGAATTAGTTGTGGAACAAAACAAATTAGCGGGAGATTTTAAAAACTATGAGTTTGAATTAATTCGCTATTTTTCAATTAGTTCGCCAATTTCAGAGGCTGACTTTGGAAAATTATCGGATAGAGAAATTACTGGTAAAACCTATAAAGCAGTTTTAGATCATTATAACGATAAAATTGCAAGAAATGCTTCTGAAGCGTTCCCAATAATTAAAAATGTATACGAAAATAATAACGGTCAATATTTACGAATTATCGTTCCGTTTACAGATGGAATTAAATCGTTAAATGTAGTTACCGATTTAGAAAAAGCATATACTTCTGAAGGAAAAACATTAGTGACTGATTTTGAAAAAAACATTACGTTAGCTATTGTAGATGAAGCTTGGAAAAAGCACTTACGCAAAATGGACGAATTGAAACAATCGGTTCAGTTAGCAGTTCACGAACAAAAAGATCCATTATTAATTTATAAGTTTGAAGCCTTTAACTTGTTCAAAAAAATGATAGACGATGTAAATAAAGAAGTTATTTCTTTCTTATTCAAAGGAAATTTACCTTCACAAAACCCATCGGATATTCATGAAGCAAAACAAGTGCGTCAAAAACAAAATTATACCGAATCTAAACAAGATTTAGATGGTAATGATGCTGCCAATGAAGCAAGAAGAGCGGGTGAAATGGCAAGTCAAAGACCTAATGTAACTGAAACTATTACTAGAGAAACGCCAAAAATTAATCGTAATGACACCGTAACTATCAAACACGTTATGAGTGGAAAAAGCGAAACCATGAAATACAAAAAAGCTGAAAGCATGATTGCTTCTGGAGAATGGGTTGTGGTTAACGAATAATTAATTCATTTTAAAATAAACTAATCCTCAATTACCAAAAGTAGTTGGGGATTTTTTATATTTGATAAAATTTCTAAAAATGCAAACAATTCCAACAAATAACATCATTTACACCGAATTTTTCAACCAAGTTAGAGCAAGTATCGCAGCTGGTACTTTTGCTAAATTAACGTTGGCTAAAACCGTTGGAAAACCCGAACTGCAAAACATTTATGTAAAAACTATAGTGGAAGAAAAAGTTTTAAAACTTTCGATGACGTATAAAATTTACACGACTGAAAAGCAAGAAGTGATAAAAATCTGCAATTTAGACGATTTAGAATCCGAATTAATTCCGCACATGAATAACCCGTTTTTATCCGCTTTATTATTTACTACTGAAGCTGATATTACAATGAAATTAAACAAAAAACGAGTGGCCAGTATTATTGAACAAGCGCCAACGTTTAAAAATGCGGATCAAAATTTAATAGACTTCCTAGCTAATAATTAATTTGAAGCATCAGGAAAAATCTTCCCAGGATTCAATATGTTATTAGGATCAAAAATAGCTTTAATGCGTTCCAATAATTCTAGATGCACTTTTGAAAACGCAATATCCATATAGTTTTTTTGTACTAATCCTATGCCGTGTTCACCAGATAAAGTTCCTTTTAGACTAACGGTTAACTCAAAAATTTCACGAATTCCTTTGGGAACTTCTGTTTTCCAATTGTCATCGGTCATAGTTCCTTTGATGATATTTACATGCAAATTTCCATCGCCTGCATGGCCATAACACACCGATTGAAATCCATATTTTGTTCCGATTTCTTTGATGCCTTTTAATAATTTTGGCAATTCATATCTTGGTACAACCGTGTCTTCTTCTTTATAAATCGAATTTGCTTTTACAGCTTCCGCCACAGAACGACGCATTTTCCAGAGGGCGTTTTTTTGTTCTTCGGTATCTGCAAATAATACTTCATCTATTTCAAATTGCTCAACTACAGTTAAAATTTGCTCCGCTTCTTGCATTAATACTTCAGGATAATTGCCGTCAACTTCAATTAACAAATGCGCCTGAATGTTGTCGTTCACTTTCACATTTAATCCGTCAACAAATTTCAATGTCCAATCAATCGCATCACGTTCCATAAATTCCAACGCACTAGGTACGATTCCTGCTCTAAAAATAGCCGAAACTGCTTCACAGGCTTGTTCTGCTTTATAAAAGGGAACTAATAATAATACGTTATGTTTATTTTGAGGGATTAATTTGAGTACAATTTTAGTTACAATTCCTAAAGTACCTTCACTACCCACCATTAATTGCGTTAGATTGTATCCTGTCGAATTTTTTAAGGTATTTGCTCCAGTCCAAATAACATCTCCTGTTGGTAAAACCACTTCAAGATTCAGTACATAATCTTTGGTAACGCCATATTTTAATGCCCTTGCGCCACCTGAATTTTCGGCAATATTGCCACCAATCCAACAACTTCCCATGCTACTTGGATCTACAGGATAAAGAAGTCCTTTTTCTGCAACTGCTTCACGCAAAACTTGAGTAATTACTCCTGGTTCGGTTGTAATTTGTAAATTTTGTTCGTCAATTTCAATGATTTTATTGAATCGTTCCATTGAAATTCCAATTCCTCCAAAAATGGATAAAGCACCGCCACTTAAACCGGTACGTGCTCCAATAGGAACAGTAGGAATTTTATACGTGTTTGAAATTTTTAAAATTTGGGCTACTTCTTCTGTATTAGCTGGTTTTACCACTACCTGAGGTGGAAAACTCAAATCTTCTGTTTCGTCTTGGCCATAGGTTCTACGAGTAGCTTCATCGGTAAAAATATAGGATGGGCCGACAATTTTTTCAAGTTCAGAAAGTATTTCAGGATTTAAATTCATTAGTTTTGAATGGATAAAATTTGCTACATTTACAAAATAAAACTTTTTTTCTTGAGTAAAAGTAATAAAAAATCTGCACTTACTGAAATTCACGGCGTGGAACAACCTGAAGTCGTGAGTAGTCTTGTTGCTCAACAAATTCAACAGTTTAGAAAACATCAACCCACCGCAAACGATTTAATTTCGGGAATTTTGAAAGGTGATAAAACTGCTTTAAGTCGCGCTATTACTTTGGTTGAAAGTACCAATCCTGAACATTTAGCTAAAGCGAATGAAGTTATAAAAGGTTGTTTGCCTCATGCAAATAATTCGGTTCGTATTGGAATTACTGGTGTCCCTGGAGTTGGGAAAAGTACGTTTATAGAAGCTTTTGGAAAATATCTCACTTCGATAGGAAAAAAAGTGGCTGTTTTAGCGGTAGATCCAAGTTCGTCCATTAGTCACGGAAGTATTTTAGGCGACAAAACCCGAATGGAAGAGTTAGTAAAAGATGAAAATGCCTACATCCGACCAAGCGCTTCGGGTGATACATTAGGTGGTGTTGCCAGAAAAACCCGTGAAACTATCATTTTGTGTGAAGCTTGTGGATTTGATACAATCATTATTGAAACCGTTGGAGTAGGGCAAAGTGAAACCGCTGTTCACAGTATGGTTGATTTCTTTTTGTTATTGAAAATTTCAGGTGCTGGTGATGAATTACAAGGCATTAAACGTGGCATTATGGAAATGGCCGATACCATTGTAATCAATAAAGCTGATGGTGATAATATTGCTAAAGCCAAATTAGCGAAAACTGAATTTAGTAGAGCATTACATTTATTTCCAGCTAAATCTTCGGGTTGGATGCCAAAAGTGACGACATGTAGTGCTTATGAAAAAACCGGAATTGATGCCATTTGGGAAATAATTTCTGAGTATTTTGAATGGGTAAAATCAAATCATTATTTCGAAGAAAAACGTCAAAATCAAAACCAATTTTGGATGATGGAAACGATAAACGAACAATTGAAATCGCACTTTTATAATCATCCGAATGTTAGTCAACTATTGGAAGAAAATAAAAAAGCCGTTCTAAATAATCAAATTTCACCTTTTGCAGCGGCTATGAGTTTATTGGAACAGTATTTTAATAAAGCGTAATTAGCTATTCTTTAAATCTAATCACTTTTTACTAAAATTTGAAAAACCACCGCAACTAATAATAAATTGGCTCAAATTGCAATGACTTCTAGTGTTATTTTTTTAATGTCATACCTACAATCCATCCTAAAGTTGTAAAATCTTCTACGATTGTGGGAGTTCCTGCTAAATCAATTCGCAAGTTTCTTGAAAAAATTCCACTTGTAAAAGGAGCTAATGTAGATAAATAATATTTTTGATTACATTCATTATAAGTAGTGCTACAATATTGATAATTGATATGAAAATCTAAATCAATTACTGTAGTTTTTGTAATTGAAGTTGGATTAGTTATATTTAATTCTACTAATGAACTAATCCAATCTTCATGCAAAGCATATAATTTATCATTTTCTTTAAACTCTAATCCAATAATAGTTCCTGATGGAATTGGTCCTCCTGTAACCATATTAGCGGAAATGGTATTTGTAACAGTATTATAAATAATAATATTGTTTGCAACAGCAAAGTATAATTCATCTACGCCATTGGTTGCAGATGTAAAGGTCCAATCATTATTACCACTCAAATTTGCTGCTGGAATTAATATTGTTTTAACCGACATAAAATTGCTGTCCAAAACGTCAAATAATAAATCACTAGATGCATTTGAAACATGACCAAAAAACAAATTGCCATTCAAATAAACTGGGGCATTTGTAATATCAGGAGACGGTAAACCCGTTACAATTGGAGTGTGTGTTATTGCACCTGATGAATTTAAGGTTATCATTCTTCGTTCTTCTGCTATTACTAATTTATATTCTCCATTTATAGAATTGTAAACTGCATTATTGGTAGATGACATTTGCAAATAAGTAGGTGTGGTAGGATTAGTTACACTAATTGTACTAATTGTATTTAATGTAGATGTTGAAGTAGCATTGTTTAAATATCCGAATAATTGAGAACTTCCAGCATTTCCAATATCTGCGGGGTTAAATATTATACCCAAAATATCAGTGTTTTGACAACTTGGTGTTGGATTTGGTTCATCATTATCTGAACAACTAATTCCAATAGAAATAAGCAAGCTCAATACAGTAAATTTTAATAAATTTGTTTTCATAATTTTAAATTTTAGTTGTAAAATATTTTTATTAAAAACCTTGTGATCTTGGTGAGCCTGTTCCTCTCTCGCTGGTTGTAATTACCTTTAAATTATATTCTTTACCATAAATTTTAATTGTAGCATTTTCATAACTCTCAATTATTGAAACCTTTTTATCTTTATTAAAAGTTTCATTAATTAGATATTTTCTATCTTCTTTTTTAATAGTAATACTCTTTTTTTGTGTTGGTAGATTTACAGAGGAAAGCCATTCATTTAGAATATCAATTGGAATTATATTGTTTTCTAATGAAACTTTGTTTTTTCTAAAATCATCAATAGTCTCACTATTAATATTACTTTCTATTGCAATTAATTTTACTAAAATGGTATTATCAATTAACTCAACAGTTGTTTCGTTAATAGATTCATCACTTTCCAATTTTATATTTTCAGTAAATAATCTATTTTTTAAACAATATACTCCGCCATGTTCACAACCATTAATATTTGTTGTGTATCGTCCCCAACGTGGAACACTTCGATTGATGGGCTTTTGTAATGATTTTGTTGGAACAGTTCCACCACTTGTTGTTGGTGTTGACAATGGAGGATTTGGATTGGTAGTTGGAGGTGGATTTAAAGTCCCAACTGTGGGTTTATCTCCTTTCGGTTTCCCCAAACTAAAAACAATCCCACCATTTACACCTACAGCACTATAACTCGTTTCTCTTTTCGAAGTGGTATATTTACCATTTTCAAATTTCGAAAGTGTGTAAGTACCATCAACACCTGCGCTTGATTCTGGTGCAAAAGTGGTTACTTCGGTTTTAATTTTTGGTCCCATGGTGTAGTTTCCTTCTAGCCAAATGCCTATTCTTGGGGTAATGTTGTAGGTCATGCGTAGTTTTGGTAAAATACCTAAACCTGATGTTTTGCTTTCTTTTTGAGAAAGTAAATCATAATTATATGCTGAACCATTATAATAAACGGTTTCCGTTACCGAGAAAGATTTGTGGGTAGTGCTTAAATATCCTGTATTAATAATTGGTGATAACGTAAACTTATCGCCCAAATGCACATTGAGTTGTAAACCTGCCGCACCTCTAAAACCTTGAGCTTTTGGAGAACCACTTCCTTTTTCTTGAACAGTTGGTGGTTGTAATTGCCCATTTAAGTTATAAATAGTGTATTGATTGTTTAAAACATAATCACCATTACCCATAGAATATCCCAACTCTGCATTAAGACCTAAGGAAATCATGCTTTTTTCCCATGCCCAAATAGGATGATAATAGCCAATATTGAAGTCGATACCGTTTACGGAATTAGCTCCTTCTTTGGTTGTGCTGCTTGGCATTTGCAAACCACCACCAAGGTATAGTTGTGAAAAGCGTAATAAAGTAACATGACCTACATAATCGGTAGAAGTGTTAGTAGCCATGGTGGTTTTTGCTTTTTCGCCGTTCTTTTTTAGTAGTGTTACATGACCATCTTGTTTGGTAGTTTGGGCAAAAGTTACTATTGTTATAAAACACAATAGAAAGGATAATTTTAATTGTTTCATGTTATTATTAGTTTTTGTTTTCCCTACTCTAAATAGCTTTTCGGGTGCCGCTTTGATTCTAGTAAAAACACATTACAAAACTGCAAACTATAATACAATCAATTGATAGTTGTTTAACTAAAAAAGAGTGGGTTGTTTAACGGAAAATAATACCGTTTTTTAACGGATACCAAAATGGGTTTTTAACTGTAATTAAAAAAAGTAAAAGAATGTTTCTTTGTAACTAAATAAAAATTAACTTTAGTAACTAAATTCTTACCCTTATGAAAAACAAAATTTCTCTCTTCGCTTTATTAGGATTGTCAATTGCTTTTGTAGCTTATGTAATTAAATATCCTCCAACAAAAGTTCCTATGACAAATGATAATAACATTTGCGCTGATTATTCAAACGAATCAATAAATGAACTAGATGTCAAATTAATTCATAATATGGTGGATAATTATAAGAATAAACAACTAACTTATATTAATGCCGGAATGAATGCAGAAGATGCACACTCCATTTGGTTTGATTTGAAAACTTTAAAGAAATTTGTATACCAGTTGGAATATCAAGCTAAGAAAAATGAAGCTACAGCAACTATTGATAAATTAGGAGTTAGAATTTATTATGCTGCTTATCCTGATGTTGATAATATGAGAAAGTATAGTGATATTGATTGGTTTTTAGGTGATAGTATTAGAAAAAGATACCATGAATTACATACTTTAGTTATGATACCAACTATTAATACAAATAATGGTGATGTGGATTTTAATCCCACTGATAAATCAACTTTTAACAAGAATGGACTAAAAAATAATATTGATAAATATGGAAACAATAGTTCACTAACAACTTTTGGTATTACTGGAACTCTAAGAACAAATTCAATAGATCCAAGAACAGGTGCGCAAAATCATGGAACTTTAATTCCTCCTGGAAATCCAACGTTAGAAAATTTTTACCCATAAATAATAGTTTTTTATGAAATACCAACCAGAATTATTAAAACTTTTAATATGCTTAGAATTTATTTCAGCCATAGTAGGTCTATTTTATCTATTAAAAAATAAAGGCACATATTGGGTTTGGTTTATATTTTATTTGAATTTCATCTTTGTTTTCGATTTTTTTAGTGAGGAAATTTCTAGTTTTTTGAAAATTAAAAAACAATATTATTTTGCATATATTATATTTCCAATTCAATTTATTTTTTTTTACTGGCTTTATGCTATAAAATCATTAAAGAAAATAAGTCTTTTTTGGAGTTTTACAATAATTTATTTTCTATCATTTATCCCGATAGAGTTATATTTTAGTAAACTAAAAGTCGTATATTCATTCAATATTGTAATTGGAACTATATTACTCATGGTGTTAATTTTTATGGAATTTTTTAAGCAAATTAAAAACGATGATATTTTGGAATTTTCAAAAAACAAAATGTTTTATATAAATATTGGTCTTGTGTTATTTTATGTTGGTACATTGCCTTTTTTTGGTCTTTATAATTTATTGATTAAAGAAATTGAAATTTGGAATGGGTATTATTTGTATTTTATGGTTTCCAATTGTATTATGTATTTATTATTTGCAGCATCATTTATATGGGGAAAGGTGAAGTAGTTTTAACCATCATTTTATTTAATCTCTTTTTTATTTTATTTATTGTAGGAGTGTTTATTTTTATCCAACAGTATAAACTAAAGAAGAAAGAACATCTTGCTATGCTTACTTATCAAAAAGAAGAACATCAAAAAGAACTACTAGAAAATCATTTAGAAATTCAAAACCAAACCATGCAATACATCGGTAGAGAAATTCATGATAATGTAGGACAAAAACTCACTTTAGCTAGTTTATATACACAACAGTTAGCTTTTGAAAACAAGGCGCCTCACATTAATGAAAATATCGAGAATATTAGCTTTATTATCAATGAATCACTTCAAGAATTAAGAGAATTATCAAAATCACTAACCGATAATTCTATTGCTTGTAATACTATTGATAGTTTAATTTTAAACGAATGTGAGAAAGTAAAGAAAACAAAAAAATGTTTAATTAATTATACAAATGATGAGGTAAAGCAAGACTTAAACTATGAGCAAAAATCAATTCTAATTAGAATCTGCCAAGAGTTCATTCAAAATAGTTTAAAACATTCAAAATGCAAAAACATTGAAGTTCATTTAAAGCAAATCAATAATCAGCTTCTATTAATTATACAAGACGACGGAACAGGATTTGACACTGCAACAAAATCAACGGGAATTGGCTTGCAAAACATGAAAAAAAGAACATTACTTTTAAACGGAATTTTTGACTTTCAAAGTAATATAAACAAAGGAACAAAATTAAACATAACTTTACCTTTATCATGAAAAATACCATTGTAATTGTTGACGATCATACCTTGATTGCAAAAGCATTAAAAAGTATTATTTCTAATTTTGATGAGTTTGAAGTAATCTACGAATGTGAAAATGGCAGAGAACTTATAGAAAAATTGAAATCGGAAAAAAATATTCCATCCATTATACTGTTAGATATTAGTATGCCAATAATGAATGGTTTTGAAACCGCAAAATGGCTCAATGAAAATCATCCAGAAATAAAAATCATGGCATTAAGCATGCAAGATGATGATGAAAGTGTAATTAAAATGATTAAAAACGGTTCTCAAGGTTATTTGTTGAAAAACACACATCCAGCCGATTTAGAAAAAGCCTTGCAAAAAATGGTTTCCGATGGTTTTTATTATCCCGATTGGGCTTCAAAAATTATCGTTTCTAATTTAAAACAACCCTTAAAACCTGTAAAAGAAAATATTAAATTTACCGAAAGAGAATTAGAGTTTTTAAGCTACACTACAACAGAAATGAACTACAAAGAAATAGCCGAAAAAATGTTTTGTAGCCCAAGAACTATAGAAAGTTATAGAGATAGTCTTTTTGAAAAACTTGAAATTAAAACTAGAGTAGGATTAGCAGTATACGCTTTAAAAAATGGTTATTCAAAATGATTTATTCCTGCTCGTAACGTTCAATTTCTCTGTCGTAAAATTCTCCGGCAATAGTAATTAAATGTTCCATTTCCGATTCCAATTCTTTTTCATCTTCTTCTTCTATGTCTTCTAAAAATTCCACTTCGTCGTCTTTTAAATTGATTACAAATCGTGGATATTCTAAATGGATTACAAAAATATCTTCGGGAAAATCGGTGTTGTCTCCAATTACAAATTTAGGTAAGTTCATGTTTTTATTTTTAGTTGAGACAAGTCATCACTTGTCTGTATGTTATTAATTTTTAATCAATTTTTTTGTCAAATAATTAAAGCGAATATACAAAAATAATGCAGCAGCTGTTAATCCGGCTAAAAGTCCAATCCATACACCAACCGCTTTTAGTTCAGTTTCTAATCCCAAATAAATAGATACTGGAAAACCAATAACCCAATAGGCTACAAACGTAATATACATAGGAATTTTAGCATCTTGCAAGCCACGAAGCGCTCCTAAAACAACTACTTGTAAGCCATCTGAAATTTGAAAAACCGCGGCAACTAATAATAAATTGGCTGAAATTGCAATGACTTCTAAGTTTTCTGTAAGATTTTTTAAGTCGGATATATCCACAAATATATAGGGTAACGTTGTGTGTAAAACTACAAATAATAGGGCAAAGACAATTTCTATTAAGATGGTTAACAAGAAAATTGATATGGCAACTTTTCGGAGTGTTTGATAGTCTCCCAGTCCTTTTTGATTGCCTACTCTGATCATCGCTGTAACATTTAATTCCATCGCAAACATAAAAGTAAGAGAAGCTAAACTCAATGCAATTTGATTTGCTGCTTGACTTGTAGTGCCAATCATTCCACATAACCAAATGGCGCCTGTAAATAATGCTACTTCAAAGAACATTTGCATAGCAGAAGGCATTCCAATTTTTATGATTTTCAAATTCACTTCTTTTTTGATTTCTTTTAGGCTAAAACCTTTAAAATAAGGATGAAACTTTGGTTTTAAGTTCATCATGTAATGCATAAAGCCCAACATTACAAAACGAGAAGCGATAGTTCCAACGGCGGCTCCAACGATGCCCCATTTTGGAAAAATCCAAATTCCGTAGATTAAAAAATAATTGATCACCACATTGGTTAAATTTCCAATAATAGTTGCCCACATTGAATATTTAGTTTCGCTCAAACCATCGGCAAACTGTTTATACGCTTGGTACATTATTAACGGAATTAACGAAAAACCTACAATATCTAAATACGGTTTAGCCATTTCTACCACAGCTTCTGGTTGACCCATGTATGCAATCAATGGTTTCGAAAAGAAAATTAAAGTAAATAAAGCAACTCCTAAAATTGTACACAAATACAATCCATGATGAAATGCAGATCGACCACCAGTCACATCATTTTTTCCATCTGATTCGGCAACCAAAGGGGTAATTGCAGTTGAAAATCCAATTCCCAAAGACATGGCAATGAAAACAAAGCTGTTTCCTAATGATACAGCCGCTAATTCAGTTGGACCTAATTTTCCAACCATGATATTATCGACTATTCCCACAATAGTATGACCTAACATTCCTAAAATAATAGGGTAGGCGAGTTTTAGGTTATACGAAAATTCTTTAGAGTAGTCAGAAAAAGTCATTTTGGCAATTTTGAGGCAAAGGTAATAATTTGAAAAGGATTTAAAGAAAAAACCTGACAGGAATCGACATCTTGTCAGGTTTAAAAATAGTTATGTTTTAAATTACTTTTTAATATGAGAATTTAGCGTATCACTTTCAATAATTCCATCACGTAAACGAATGATTCTGTGTGCATAAGCTGCAATGTCTTCTTCGTGTGTTACTAAAATAACGGTATTTCCGTTGGTGTGAATTTCGTTAAATAAATTCATGATTTCAACTGAAGTTTTACTGTCTAGGTTTCCCGTAGGTTCATCCGCTAAAATGATAGAAGGTTTGTTTACCAAAGCTCTTGCAACTGCTACACGTTGACGCTGTCCTCCTGATAATTGATTGGGTTTGTGATCCATTCGGTCATCAAGTCCTACTTGCGTTAATACTTCTGTTGCTCTTTCTATGCGTTCCGATTTTGAAAATCCAGCATACACCATCGGTAAAGCCACATTGTCTAGAGCGGTTGTTCTGGGCATTAAGTTAAACGTTTGAAAAACGAATCCAATTTCTTTATTTCTAATTCCAGCCAATTCATCGTCTTGCATTTCACTCACGTGTTTTCCGTTCAAAATGTAAGTTCCAGATGTTGGCGTATCCAAACAACCTAAAATATTCATCAATGTTGATTTTCCAGAACCCGAAGGTCCCATCAACGCCACATATTCACCTTTCTTGATTTCTAAATCGATGCCTTTTAATACATACACGATTTCGTTTCCTAACGGGAAATCTCTTTTGATATTGGTTATTTTGATTAATGAATCTGCCATTTTGAATGTCGAATGATGATTAAAAAATGATGATTTCAGAAGTTTTAATTCTGATTCTAATAATAAGTAGAATAAAGTAGTTATTTGTTACAATTTAAATCGAATTCTTTCAAAAATACGAGAAGTTATTGTTTTATTCGGATTGATGATGAAATGTTCTTTTTTTTGTTCTTTTCGGATGAACAACAATCCTAAATTAAAGGTTTCGATACTGCAGGTAATAGTTTCCTGCTGATGTAACCGCTTCCAAATTTTTTCATTTGCTTTGGTTTGATGAATATTCTCAATGAAAATGCAGGTGTCATTTTTACAAAAGGGTAGTATTTTCTCAATCGAAAAATCTTCGATTAGATCAATAGAAATAATTAAACCATCAAATGTTGTAGGTACTTCTTCTCGGACATCAAAACGCACACAATTCTTTAAATTTAAGTAGTGTATTGTTTTTAAAATAAGTTTGTTGGTTGAAGGACAAGTTGAATTTTCAATAGGAAAGCCGGAAGCATAAAAACATTTCGTAACCAAATCATACACAAATGGCGAATGCACTCCATGTTCGTTTTTGGAATGGAAAAGAAATTTCAGGTATGATTTAATTTGTTGTAGCACTAAGTTTCTTAAAGTTTAGCACAAAGTAACACAAAGAATTTATAAGAAAAAAACTTAGTGGAACTTTGTGTAAAACGTGGTGTTACATTGTGAAACTTTATTCCATTTTGCTTGATAATTCAAACCAACGTTCTTCTTTTTCTTCTATAGATTGTATGATTTTTTGCAATTCATTAGCTTTCGCTTCAATCTTATCATCAGCAACTTTTCCGTCGGCGAATTCTTGTTCGATTTGTTTTTTGTTGTATTCTAAATCTCTGATTTCGCGTTCTAATTTATTGAATTCTTTTTGCTCGTTGAAATTCAAACCTGTTGTAGCTGTTTGTTTTTCTTTCCAATTTGTTTTTTCAGTACTTACCGAATGTAAAACTTTTGGTTCTGCCGAATCTTCATAAGCTCTAAAATCGGAATAATTTCCAGGGAAATCTTCAATTTCGCCTTCGCCTCTAAACACAAATAAGTGATCCACAATTTTATCCATAAAATAGCGATCGTGACTCACTACTAACAAACAACCGGGAAAATCTAATAAGAAACTTTCTAAAACATTTAAGGTAACGATATCTAAGTCATTCGTTGGTTCATCTAAAATTAAGAAATTCGGATTCTGAATTAAAACCGTACATAAATACAAACGTTTCAATTCGCCACCACTTAGTTTTTCTACAAAATCGTATTGTTTTTTCGCATCAAATAAAAAGCGTTCTAATAATTGCGAAGCCGAAATGATTTTACCTTTCGTTAACGGAATATATTCGCCATATTCTTTGATGATATCGATGACTTTTTGCCCGGGTTTTGGGTTGATGCCACTTTGTGTGTAATAGCCAATTTTAATTGTATCACCTATAATCACTTTACCCGAATCAGGCGGCAAGGTTTGCGTTAAAATATTTAAGAAAGTCGATTTTCCAGTTCCGTTTTTACCAATAATTCCAATGCGTTCGCCTCGTTGAAACGAATAACTAAATTCTTTTAAAATGGTTCGGTCAGGAAAATTTTTGTTCAATTTTACCATTTCGATAATCTTGCTTCCCATGCGCTCCATATTAATTTCGAGCTCCACTACATTTTCTTTTCTTCGGCTTTCCGCTTTTTCTTTAATCACGTAAAAATCATCTTGACGCGATTTTGATTTGGTAGTTCTTGCTTTGGGTTGACGGCGCATCCAAGCCAATTCTTTTACAAATAAATTTTGTGCTTTGTCAATACTCGCATTTTCAGAAGCCAAGCGTTCTTCTTTTTTGGCTAAATAATAGGAATAATTGCCTTTGTATTGGTATATTTTTCCGTTGTCTAATTCAATGATTTCGTTACAAACACGTTCTAAAAAGAAACGGTCGTGCGTTACCATAAACAACGTAATGTTTTCTTTAGCAAAATAATCTTCTAACCATTCAATCATCTCTAAATCAAGGTGATTGGTTGGTTCGTCTAAAATCAATAAATCGGGTTTGCTAATCAAAATAATCGCTAACGACAAACGCTTTTTTTGTCCACCCGACATGTTTTTGACTTTCATTTTCAAGTCTTCCAACTTCAGTTTGTACAAAATTTGCTTGAATTGCGTTTCAAAATCCCATGCATTATGTCGGTCCATATCATCAAAAGCTCTTTGATAGGCTTCTTCATCATTCGGATTTTCTAGCGCTTTTTCATAGCGTTCAATTACTTTCAGAATTTCATTATCTGAAGCAAAAATATTTTCCTCAATGGTTAATTCGTCTTGCAAATTATTGTTTTGCGACAAAAATGCCATGTTAATCTCTTTTCGAATTACCACTTGACCGGTATCGGGTTCATCTAAGCCATTAATCATGTTCATAATGGTGGTTTTTCCCGATCCGTTTTTAGCGATAAAAGCTATTTTTTGATCTTTATTAATTCCAAACGAAACGTCTTTAAAAAGAATACGTTCGCCATAAGATTTGGAGATGTTTTCGACTGATAAGTAATTCATAATATAATTTAGAAATGCAAAAATAGTTTATTGTATCTAAAGATTATAGATTATTTCCTAACTTTGTGAAAATGCATTTTATGACTTCTAAAAAGAAAAATATAATAGAAGAACCAGCAGAAGCTTATGAAGTAACTCCAACTAATGAAGTAACTTCTGAAGAATTGCATCCTGTTTTGGTTCAATTACTTGAAAAATCTATCAAAGAAATTGAAGATGGTAAAACATCTTCACATGAAGAAGTAATGAAAAGATTTAGAGAAAAATTTCCATTGCAGAAATGATTTACAAAATTGAATGGACTTTTAATGCTGAAGTTTCCTTTTTCGAGGAAGCTCAATTTATATTGCAAAAGTGGAATATTTATGAAGTAAATAAATTTGAAAGTTTAGTTGAAAATGAGTTATCAAGACTATCTATTCATCCAACAATTGGGAATTTTAAATCCGATAATGTTTATTCTTTATCAATATCCGAACAAACAAAATTGTTTTACAAAATAAATAAAGATTTAAGTCTGATTGAGTTATTATTGTTTTGGAATAATTTGAGAAATCCAGATGATTTAATCAAACTATTATAATGCAACTATCCGTAATCATCCTCAATTATAATGTGCGCTATTTTTTAGAGCAATGCATTCTAAGTGTTCAAAAAGCTTTAGAAGGAATTGATAGTGAAATTATTGTCGTTGATAACGCTTCGTCAGATGACAGTTGTGATATGATGAAAACTAATTTTCCACACATCAAACTTATTGAGAATATAACAAATTTAGGTTTTCCAAAGGGAAATAACATCGGAGTAGCTCAAGCCAAAGGTGAATATATTTGCATCTTAAATCCTGATACCGTTGTTGCAGAAGATACTTTTGTAAAGATTCTAAATTCCAAATTCCAAATTCCAAATTCCAAACTCGGAATAATTGGTTGTAAGTTAATTGACGGCACAGGAAATTTTCTTCCCGAAAGCAAACGCGGTGTTCCAACGCCTTGGGTGGCATTTACAAAAATCTTTGGGTTATATAAAATTTCAAATTACTTTGGAAAATATTATGCTCAACATTTGTTTGAAAATCAATCTGGAAAAGTTGATATTTTGGTTGGGGCATTTATGATGATGAAACGCGAATTGTATCTGGAAGTGGGTGGTTTTGATGAAAATTGCTTCATGTATTCAGATGATATCGACTTGAGTTATTTGGTACTAAAAACTGGGAAATCAAATTATTATTATCATGAAACTTCGGTAATTCATTATAAAGGAGAAAGCACCGTTCGTGATGGAACGTATATGAAACGTTTCCGTGAAGCAATGCAATTTTTCTATAAAAAGCATTTTAAAAAATCTTGGTTTTTTGATGTGATGATGTTATTTGGTACTTTTGTTTTTAGTTTTTTGAAGAAGATTCAGCAAAAAAATAAACCTAGGATAATTGATGAATATGTTGTGTTTTCGCAAGCGGAATTAGATTTAAAATTATCAAAAAAAGTAACTTATTTGACTGATTTAAATCAATTTAAGCATCAATCTCAAAAAAACATAGAAATAATATTTGATATTACTGCTTTCAGCTTTACTGAAATTATTATTTTTATGGAGAAAAACAGAAACCATAATTTGAGTTTTAAGAATTATATTTCAAGTTCAAATTATTTAATAGGTAGTAATAATTCTAACGATAGAGGACAAATAATTTTGTTGTAAAAATTATCAATTTCTATGAAAATAGAATGAAAAATTAGTATTTTTGCAAACCAAACACAGAAAAACAACTTTAGTTTAAAGATATGGCAAAGTTTGAATTGAAATTACCTAAAATGGGTGAAAGCGTTGCAGAAGCAACTGTGACCAACTGGTTAAAAAAAGTTGGAGATAAAATTGAAATGGATGAGGCTGTTCTTGAAATAGCTACTGATAAGGTGGATAGCGAAGTGCCTTCTGAAGTTTCTGGAACACTTGTTGAAATTTTATTTAATACCGATGATGTAGTTCAAGTAGGACAAACACTAGCTATTATTGAAACTGAAGGTGGAGCCGTTTTATCTACTCCAGAAGTTAAAGTTGAAGCTCCAGTCGCTGCTGCGGAAGTTGCTAAAACGGTTGAGGTTGCTATTGAAGCAAGTGCTCCAGCAGATTTTTCAGGTTCGGATAAATTCTTTTCGCCTTTAGTAAAAAACATTGCCAAAGAAGAAGGAATTTCGTTAGCTGAATTAGAATCAATTTCAGGTTCAGGTAAAGATGGTCGCGTCAATAAAGAAGATTTATTAAATTATATCAAAAATAGAGGAAGTCAAACTAGTGCTCAGTCTATTATTGCTCAACCAGTAGCAACTCCTAACTCCCAACTCCCAACTCCCAACTCCCAACCCGTTTCTGTAAACGGTGGTGATGAGATTGTAGAAATGGACAGAATGCGTAAGTTGATTTCGGGTTACATGATAGCTTCGGTTCAAACTTCGGCTCACGTGCAGTCGTTCATTGAAGTGGATGTGACGAATATTGTAAAATGGAGAGATAGAGTTAAAAATACTTTCGAGAAGAGAGAAGGCGAGAAGTTAACTTTTACTCCAATTTTCATGGAAGCGGTTGCAAAAGCATTAAAAGATTTTCCAGGAATGAATATTTCGGTTGATGGTGAGTTTATCATTAAACGTAAAAATATCAATTTAGGAATGGCTGCAGCGTTACCAAACGGAAATTTAATTGTTCCTGTAATTAAAAATGCAGACCAATTAAATTTAGTGGGAATGGCAAAAGCAGTAAACGATTTAGGGAATCGTGCAAAAGCAGGAAAATTAAAACCAGACGATACACAAGGCGGAACATATACAGTAACAAATGTAGGAACTTTTGGATCTGTTTTTGGAACACCAATTATCAATCAACCTCAAGTAGGTATTTTAGCTTTAGGTGCTATCAGAAAAGTACCAGCGGTTATTGAAACTCCCGAAGGTGATTTTATTGGAATACGTCAAAAAATGTTCTTATCGCATTCTTATGATCACAGAGTTGTAGATGGTGCTTTAGGCGGAAGTTTTGTAAAACGTGTTGCCGAATATTTAGAAGCTTTTGACCCAAATAGAGAAGTTTAATTATACAGAAATTTACATAAGTGAACCCGATAGTT
This sequence comes from Flavobacterium sp., assembly GCA_017983975.1. Taxonomy (GTDB): domain Bacteria; phylum Bacteroidota; class Bacteroidia; order Flavobacteriales; family Flavobacteriaceae; genus Flavobacterium. The sequence continues at coordinate 3,885 of JAGOAL010000013.1, read as the reverse complement.
TTAAAAGCTGTCGGGTTTTTCTATCTTTGTAACATATAAAATCACTATGGAATTAAAATTAACACGCCCTATTTGCTTTTTTGATCTTGAAACTACAGGAATTGATGTAGCAAGGGATCGAATTGTAGAAATATCAATTTTTAAAGTATTTCCAAACGGAACAACAGAAAGCAAAACGTGGTTGGTAAACCCTACGATTCCAATTCCACCTCAGTCTACTGCAGTTCATGGCATTTCGGACGAAAAAGTAGCTAATGAGCCAACTTTTGCTGCTTTAGCTTCTCAAGTGCATCACATGATTAAAGATTCTGATTTAGCTGGATTTAATTCGGATCGATTTGATATTCCACTTTTAGCGGAAGAATTATTACGTGCTGAAGTTGATTTTGATATGAAAAATAGAGTTTCTGTTGATGTGCAAACTATTTTTCATAAAATGGAGGAGCGAACTCTGAGTGCGGCATACAAATTTTATTGTGGTCAAAGTCTTGAAAACGCCCACAGTGCTGAGGCGGATACTATGGCTACTTATGAAATTTTGAAGGCACAATTAGATCGATACGAAAATTTGGAAAATGATATGAAATCGTTATCTGAATTTACAACTCGTAAAAAATCAGTTGACTTTGCAGGATTTATTGCTTTAAACAACGAAGGAAAAGAAATATTTACTTTTGGAAAACACAAAGGAGTTTTAGTAGATGATGTTTTTGAAAAAGAACCGGGATATTTTGGCTGGATTCAAAACGCTGATTTTCCACTCTACACTAAAAAAGTTTTGACCGCTATCAAATTAAGAAAGTTAAACACTAAAAGCTAGAAGCTGGGTGTAGTTTGCTTCCATCTTCCAACTTCCATCTTCCAACAATTAAAAAAAATGAAAATAATCTGCATCGGTCGCAATTATGTAGACCATATTTCGGAACTAAATAACGAAAAACCTACGGAACCAGTTATTTTTTTAAAGCCTGACACCGCTGTTTTGCCTAAAAAAACGCCATTTGTAATTCCTGCTTTTAGTAACGATGTACATCATGAAGTAGAAGTATTGGTTAAGATTTGTAAAGTAGGAAAATACATTGATGCCAAATTTGCTCATAAATATTATGATGAAATTGGATTAGGAATTGATTTTACGGCAAGAGATGTTCAAGCCCAACTCAAAGAAAAAGGATTACCTTGGGAAAAAGCAAAAGCATTTGACCATTCAGCGGTAATTGGTGCCTTTTTACCGAAAAAAGAATTTTCTTCTATGGAAAATATTAACTTTGAGTTGAAATCTAATGGTCAATCGGCTCAGGTAGGAAATACCAAATTGATGCTTTGGAATATCGATGCTTTAATTGCTTATGTTTCTCAATATTTTACATTAAAAAAGGGAGATATTATTTTTACGGGAACACCAAAAGGAGTAGCAAAAGTAACAGAAGGCGATGTTTTAGAGGGATTTATTGAAGGAAAATCAGTATTTAGAATACAAATTAAATAATATGGCTTTACAGTATAATCTTGCAAAAGTGTATGAAATTTCAGAAAACGACACCGATTTTGCATTGCAAATTGTGACTTTGTTTTTAGAAGAAGTTCCTGCTGAAATAAAATCAATTAGAACTGCTATTGAAGATAAAGATTATACCCGAACCTATGCCGCTTGCCACAAAATTAAACCAACATTAGATTTGCTAGGAATGGATATGTCCTATGAAGAAAATCTGCAAATCATGAATTGGACAAAAACAGAAGGTAAACGCAAAGAAATCAAAGAAGTTTACAAATCTTTAAAAGATCGAATAGATTTAGCGATTAAAGAAATTAAAAAAGATTTTAAACTGTAAATTTCAAAAAAAATCAAATAAATGAAGGCAGCAATTGTTACTATTGGTGATGAAATTCTTATTGGTCAAATTGTAGATACAAATTCAGCATATATTGCTAAAGCATTGGATAAAATTGGAATAGAAACGCATGAAATGTTATCAATTTCAGATGATAAACAGCATATTTTAGATACATTTCATTCGCTACAAAATAAAGCCGATGTAGTCATTATTACAGGCGGATTAGGTCCTACAAAAGATGATATTACAAAGAAAACATTCTGCGACTATTTTGAAGATACCTTAATTGAGGATGAAGCTGTTTTATTGCATGTCAGAAGTATCATTGAAGGAATTTATAAACGTCCAATTACCCAAATTAATCGTGATCAAGCATTAATTCCTTCAACCGCAAAAGTGTTGTTTAACCAAATGGGAACTGCCCCTGGAATGTTGATGGAGAAAGAAAGTACGGTTTTTATTTCGTTGCCAGGTGTTCCTTATGAAATGAAATATTTGATAGATAACGAAGTAATTCCCAATCTAGTCCAAAAATTTGAACGCCCATACATTGTACATCAAACCATCATGACCTATGGCACGGGTGAAAGTTTAATTGCCGAACAAATAGAAGATTGGGAAGATAATTTACCCGATTTTATCAAATTAGCCTATTTACCGAGTCCTGGAAGAGTTCGTTTGCGATTAACAGCAAGAGGAACAAATAAAGAAAAGCTCCAAACAGAAATAGCAAGACAAGTTCAAATGCTTGATGAATTAATACATGATATTATTGTGGGTTACAATGAAGACGAACCCATTGAAGTTGTTTTAGGAAAATTATTAACCGAAAAAAAACTAACAATAGCTACTGCCGAAAGTTGCACAGGAGGAAAAATAGCTTCAACGCTAACGTCGGTTTCTGGTGCTTCTAATTATTTTAAAGGAAGTGTGGTAAGTTATGCTACCCAAACCAAAATAGATGTTTTAGGTGTTTCAAAAAGCACAATTGATAAATACAGCGTTGTTAGTGCTCAAGTGGCATCAGAAATGGCATTAGGAATTCAAAAATTAATGCAAGTAGATTATGCCATTGCAACAACTGGAAATGCTGGTCCTGCAAAGGGTGATTCTTCTATTGATTTAGGTATAGTATTCATTGCAATAGCTACTCCTGCAGATGTTTTTGTTGAAGAATTTAATTTCGGGCAACCTCGTGAAAAGGTAATAGATAGGGCTGTTAGTAAATCATTGGAACTCATTTATAAAGAAATTTTAAAAAAATAATAAAAGATAGTTGTGTATATGAAATCGATTTTGTTTCTTTGCACCCTGATTTTAGATAACGAAATAAAGCTGAATAATAATGTCAAGAGTTTGTGAACTTACAGGTAAAAGAGCAATGGTAGGGAACAATGTTTCTCACGCTATGAATAAAACAAAGAGAAAATTCTCTGTTAACTTAGTAAAAAAACGTTTTTACATTCCTGAAGAAGATAGATGGGTAACGTTGAAAATTTCAACTGCTGCATTAAAAACTATTAATAAAAATGGAATTGCTGCTGTATTGAAAAATGCAAAAGCTAACGGATTTGTTAAATCTGTATAATCCGCAATAATATATATCAAAATGGCAAAGAAAGGTAATAGAATCCAAGTTATTTTAGAATGTACAGAGCACAAAACTTCAGGAGTTCCTGGAACATCTCGTTACATTACTACTAAAAACAAAAAAAATACTCCAGATAGATTAGAGATTAAAAAATTTAATCCTGTTTTAAAAAGAGTAACAGTTCATAAAGAAATTAAATAAGATAAGTCATGGCAAAGAAAACCGTAGCAACTTTACAAACAGCTTCTAAAAGATTAACCAAAGCTATTAAAATGGTTAAATCTCCAAAAACTGGCGCTTACACATTCGTTGAATCTGTGATGGCTCCTGAATTAGTTGATGAATTCTTGAAAAAGAAATAATTCATAAAAACAATTATATAGATAAGCTACTTTCGTTTGAAAGTAGCTTTTTTATTTTTACATTTGTCACTATAATTATTTGAAGCAAATCAAA
>JAGOAL010000042.1 GCA_017983975.1 Flavobacterium sp. | reverse complement strand
AGTCATAGCAGATTCACTAATTTGAGAAGTGTTAATTTGTTTTTGTTCTACTTGTGCAGCAAATTGAAGCGCACACATAGCAAGAACATCTTGCTTATCTCTTACAGCATAACTTTGTTCAAACTGTTTAATCATAGCATCAATTTTTTTAGAAGAACTTCTTAATCCTTCTTCTTGCGCTGGATCCACGGTTAATGGATAAACGCGATCTGCAATTGATATTTTAATTTTTAGTTTTTCACTCATAATTCTTTCTAATCAGAAAGTTGGGCTATGCAATAATCGATTTCTCGAATTAATGAATTTATTTTGAGTTTTGTTTCTCGTTTATTTTCTTCACTGCCTAACAATGAATTCACCATTTTTAGAGTATCTAACTGATTTTTAAAAGAATCTATTTCAACTGATTGTTGTTGTTGCATTTGTTTAGAAAGCAACAATTCTTCTTGTAATTCTGAGTTTCTTTTTTCAAGTTGAATCAGTTTTTGATTGAGCTTAAAAAATTTAACTTCTAGAGAATCAATTAATTCAGATAATCCATTCATTAATGATGTAATTCATTTCAATAAGTCACAAAGTTAGCATTACTAAACAAAATTAGCAACAGTTTTAGTTAAATTTTATTATTTAATTTAAATTAATTGTAAGTATTTGATTTTTAGTTTGTTGATTTGATGTTTATTTTTAATAGCTTTAACTCATATTTTTTTACTATTTTAGCACTAAACACATGCTTTATGAAATTTGTATTTGCCCTACTTTTGTTTCCATTTTTGGTTCATAGTCAAGAAACCTATCCTCAAGATGTATTTCAATCGCCTTTAGCTATTCCGCTTGATTTGTCGGGTTCTTTTGGTGAATTACGCAGTAATCATTTTCATTCTGGATTAGATTTTAAAACTTCAGGAGTAGAAGGGTTACCTGTTTATGCTACGGGTGATGGTTATGTTTCTCGCATTAAAATTTCGCCTTTTGGGTATGGAAAAGCTATTTATATAACCCATCCTAATGGTTATACTTCGGTTTATGGACATTTACAAAAAGCAAATGGCGCCATACAAGAATTAATTAAAAAGAAGCAATACCAAGAGCAATCTTTTGAAGTAGAAATGTATCTTTATCCAACAGAATTACCGGTTAAAAAAGGCGATGTTATTGCGTTTTCTGGAAATACTGGCGGTAGTGGTGGCCCTCATTTGCATTTTGAATTTAGAGATACAAAATCGGAACAAATTATCAATCCGATGCATTTTGGATTCAAAAAAATAATTAAAGATGAACGAAAACCCATTATTCAAGGTATCGTTGTTTATCCGTTAGATTCTACAACTGTAAATAATGCACAAAAACCCATTAATATTTCATTCAACAAACAAGCCGACGGAACCTATTTGAGTACTAAAGTTAAAGCAACCGGTAGAATAGCTTTTGGAATCAATGCTTATGATTACTGTACAAATGCCTACAATAAAAACGGCTTGTATAAAGTGAAAGCGTATCTTAATGGGGTGTTACAATATCAATATGGGTTTGATACTTTTGCCTTTGATGAATCACGATATATTAACAATTTTATTGATTATGAACGTTTTCATGATATGGGGCAACGTGTTCAAAAATTGTTTGAATTAAGTAGTTATTCACTTTCAATTGTTGCCGGAAATACTAAAGATGGTACACTGAAAATTGTTCCAAATGCTAATTATACATACCGAGTGGAATTGTACGATTTTCATCAAAATAAAATTGAATTAATTATTCCTATCGAATATGGTTTGCAACCGACAACAATAAAAAAAACTGTTCAGAAAACGCCTTATTTGGTGAAAGCTAAAACTGAATCTATTTTTGAAAAAGGCAATGTAACGGTTTATGTGCCCGAAAATGCATTTTATGCTAATTTTTATATGAATTTTGATGTAAATAATGATATTGCCACTTTGCATGATGATAGTGTGCCTGTGCATAAAAATATTACGTTAACGTTTAATGATGTTTCTGGTTTGACTGAAGAACAATTGAGTAAAACCTACATTGCAACTTTAGACGGATATAAATTAGATTATAATAAAACCACTCGTAAAGGAAATTCATTCTCTACAAAAATTAAGACATTAGGAAAATATAAGTTGGCACAAGATTCTATTCCTCCCCGAATTTATAATGTAAATTTCGTAGAAGGAAAAACATTAAAAGACCAAAAAACGATAAGTGTTTCAGTAGCAGATTTGCATTCGGATATTGCTAGTTATTCTGCATTTTTGAATGGGAAATGGATTTTAATGGAGTATGATTACAAAACAAAACGACTTACACACAATTTAGAGGATGCAATTTACGTTCAAGGTAGAAATGACTTCAAAATTACAGTAACCGATAGTTTGCAAAATTCTGCTACCTTTGAATCTTATTTTTTTAAATAATTAAAACCGATACTTTTGAAAAAAATCAGTTTATTTCTTGTTTTTAGTTTGTTTTCAATCATTTCTTTTGCCCAAAAAGCGAGAGTGAAAGGGGTAATTTTAGACGAATTAAAAAATCCCGTAGAAAATGTTTCAATACAATTAGAAAGCAAGATTACCTTTACGAATGAAAACGGATTTTATTCCATTGAAATTCCTGCTAATCAAAAAGTCTTTCTTGTTTTTTCGCATCAATCCTTTAAAAAGAGTACAATTGCTGTTGAACTAAAACCCAATGAAGATTTTGAATTGAATCCTGTCATGAGTGCTAAAATTGAACAAATGGGTGAGTTGGTAATCACAAGCGACAGCAAAAAGCGTATTGAAGGAGTAATAACCATTGATCCTGTAATTATTCGATTGATTCCTGGTGCAAATGCCGGTATAGAAAATATTATTAAAACATTACCTGGGGTGTATTCAAATAATGAATTGAGTACGTCTTATGCGGTAAGAGGCGGAAATTATGATGAAAATTTAGTTTATGTTAACGAAATTGAAGTATATCGTCCTTTTTTAATTCGATCTGGGCAACAAGAAGGATTGAGTTTTACGAATACTGATATGGTAGAAAACGTTGATTTTTCAGCAGGTGGTTTTCAATCTAAATATGGTGATAAATTAGCTTCGGTATTGGATATTACTTATCGCAACCCAAAACGATACAAAGCCGGATTAGAAGCCAGCTTATTAGGTGGAAGTTTAACTATTGAAGGCGTTTCAAAAAATCAAAAATGGTCAAATATAACTGGGGTTCGCTATAGAGATAATAGTTTGCTAGTCAATAGTCAAGAAACAGAAACTAATTTTAAACCTACTTTTTTTGATGTGCAAACCTTGGTCAATTTTAATGCATCTACCAAGTGGAATTTCAGCTTTTTAGGAAATATCTCTCAAAATAAATACAATTATAAACCATTAAGTCGTCAAACAAATTTTGGAACGGTTAGCGAACCAATAGCACTTTTGGTGTATTATGAAGGGCAAGAAAAAGATAATTATTTAACACTTTTTGGAGCTGGAAAAGCAGTTTATCAGTACAATGAAAAAAATAAATTAAAATTTATTGCTTCAACCTATCACACACAAGAACAAGAATATTATGATATTTTAGCGCAATATCGTTTGGGTGAAGTAGATGCAAATATTGGTTCAGAAACATTTGGCGATGTTGTTTATTCCCGCGGAATAGGTTCGCAATTAACACACGCACGTAATGATTTAGATGCTTTGATCGTTAATGCTGAAGTAAAAGGTTTTCATGAACTTAATTCAAAATCACAGATCGAGTGGGGTGCTAAATTTACGTTAGAAGATATACGAGATAGAATTGTGGAGTGGGAAGTTATTGATTCAGCGGGTTTTTCATTACCTAATCCTATTTTAGATTATCAAAATGACCAACCTTATAATCCGTATGTTGGCCCACTAGCGCCATATCAAAATGTTAGAGCAACTAATTATACGCGAATCAATCGTTTTTCAGGATACTTTCAGTGGAATCGAAGAGGAAAAATAGGTAGTCATAGTTATTGGTTAAATGCCGGAGTTCGAGGGCACCAATGGCAAGTTGATGCAGATGGTAGACCAAAAGGGGATAGTCAAATGACTTTTTCACCTCGAGTTCAGTTTGCATTTAAACCCGATTGGGATAAAGATATATTGTTTAGGTTGTCTGGCGGATTGTATCATCAACCTCCATTTTATAGAGAATTGCGCGATTATAATGGGGTAGTGCAAACTAATGTGAAAGCGCAACAATCATTTCATTTAGTGCTGAGTAGCGATTATAGTTTTAAAATGTGGACGCGCCCTTTTAAATTGGTTTCAGAGGCTTATTACAAGAATATTACCGATGTAAACACTTACACAATTGACAATGTGCGAATTCGTTACCGAGCAAATAATGAAGCTACCGCTTATGCTTATGGTTTTGACGCCCGATTAAATGGTGAATTTGTACCCGGAACCGAATCCTGGTTTACCTTTGGATATTTACAAACCGAAGAAAATCAAAATGGTAAAGGGTTTATTGCTCGACCAACTGATCAACGATTGAAATTTGGGGTTTTATTTCAAGATTACATGCCAAATATTCCCAACTTGAAATTATACTTAAATTTGGTTTATAACACCGGATTGCCAGGTGGTTCGCCATCCTATGCCGATCCTTACAATTACCAATTGCGTTTAAATGATTATCGAAGAGCCGATGTTGGCTTTTCATTTGTGTTTAAAGACGAAAAAATTAAATCTAACCGAGTGTGGTTAAAACCTTTTAGTGAATTTTCTTTAGGATTAGAGATTTTTAATTTGTTTAACAATCAAAATTCAATTACAAATACTTGGGTAAGAGATGTCTATACTAAATCGCAATACGGAATTCCAAATTATATGACTACCCGAGTTTTTAATTTGAAACTAATTGCAAGACTGTAAAACATCGATTATTTTTCAGTATATTTGACTATAAAAATTAGATATTATGCGTATCATTTTATCATTTGCTTTATTACTTTCATTGATAAGTTGTAAGCAAGAACAAGAAACTCCAAAAGTGAGTTACGAAGAAAATAAGACAAGTCAATCAACAACACCAAAATATTCTTCCGAATTTAAAGTAGCTGATTTACCTATTTTAATGGAAGGTAGCAATTATCTTATTCATCCCATAGGAGATGTTCGTGTCTATGATGTTGAAGGAAGAACTTACGGAAGCAGTAAAGCAAATCAAATAAGTTATGCGATTTCAAATTATAATCGATTTGAGATTACAGGGTTTTTGGATAATTTAAATTTCCAGCACATCGATTCTACTCAAGTTAAGCCGTTAACAAATCAGAAAATCCAAATTCAATCCGCTACTTTCTTAAATGCGCTAGCCGCTAAAACTAAAAAGCAAATTATGGTTTATACGTTAGTCGATGCTGATACGAATAAAGATGGGAAAATCAATCAAAACGACATCAGATCGCTTTATTTAAGTACCACTAGCGGCACAAAATTCACTAAAATATCAACCGATTTTCGGGAAGTAATTGATTGGAACATTATCGAAGCCCAAAATCGTTTATACTTTAGATGTATTGAAGATGTGAATAAAAACGGTGCTTTTGATAAAAATGATAAAGTACATTATCATTTTGTCAATTTGTTAGCTAACGAATGGAAAGTGGAAATGTATACTCCGAATTAATCTAAATGTAATTTCTACGGGATTTTTAATTCTAAAGTTAATATGAATTTTTAAGTTCCGTAGGATCTATTTCGGTAAATAAATCTTCCTCATAACAAAAATCCTAGTGAACATTAACAAGGAAAAATCCGCTTAATCTGTGTTTAGCTTCAGCGAATCTGTGTCGTCCGCTTTCCATTCTAAATTAAAATATCACTCTCTAAGTCCGATTTCTCAATTTCAATTTTAAAATCGAGTTTTGAAACCAGTTCAATGACTAGTTTTTTGTACCAATTTTCACTTTTAGGGTGAATGTAAATTTTTTCAATTAATTGGTTCAAATCAACGTTAATTTTTAGCCCTTCGTTTACCGAAATGTTTTGAGCACTTACGTCAGAAATAATGCGTACTTCTCGTTCATATTGAAAACTTTTTCGTTTAAATAAGAACGGGAAAAAAGTGTCATCAAACGGAATATATTCTTTTTTATAATCAATATAATTTACGTTGCCAATATATTGTTCAATCCTATTTTCTGGTCGTAAAGCTTCTTTTAAACGCCCAATTGTAGATTGAATTGCTAAACCTTCGTTGTTTTTTGTGAAAATTTGCCACATCGCAAACGATTCATATTCGTTAATGTGCCAACTACTAATAACTACTTTTTCGCGATGCGATTTATAATAATCTAAAAACTTCGGATTGTTTGCGGCAATTTTTTTGATTTCCTCAAAGGTAGGTTCAGAAAAAGTACCTTCATATTGATCTTCAAACTTGTCAGAACGCGACATAAACAGTTGCTGTGACATCAACATGTCTAAAAACTTAGACAAGTCCAAATACTTCCAAACAATAGTATTATTGTCTTCGGGTAATGTAATATTTGAGCTGTTTATGTACATAGTTTTTTAATTTCAAAATTCAATTAATAAAGAGATTCTTAACTCCCAACTCCTAACTCCCAACTTTTACTCAAAACTCTGCATCATTACTAACTTTGAATACGTTCCGTTTAAAGCTAATAATTCGTCATGCGTTCCTTGTTCTACGATTTCACCTTTGTGCATCACCACAATTTTATCTGCTTTTTGAATAGTAGATAAACGGTGGGCAATGACAATAGAAGTTCTGTTTTGCATCATGTTTTCTAAAGCCACTTGTACAAATTTTTCACTTTCAGTATCTAAAGCCGAAGTAGCTTCATCCAAAATCATAATCGGAGGATTTTTCAAAACAGCTCTCGCAATTGATAAACGTTGTTTTTGGCCACCCGAAAGTTTACCACCGGCATCACCTATGTTAGTTTCAATTCCGTTAGGTAAAGCGGAAACAAATTCATAAGCATTTGCCACTTTTAAAGCAGCAATAATTTCATCATCCGTTGCATCTTGTTTTCCTAAACGAATATTGTTTTTAATCGAATCATTGAATAAAATCGAATCTTGCGTAACTAATCCCATTAATTCACGTAACGATTCTAAAGTCATGTCTTTAATGTTAATACCATCGATTTTTACACTTCCTTCTTGCACGTCATAAAAACGCGTCAATAAATTGGCAATTGTACTTTTTCCAGAACCAGATTGTCCTACTAAAGCTACGGTTTTCCCTTTCGGAATTTCTAGCGAGAAGTTTTTCAGTACATTTTCTTCTTCATATTTAAAGTTGATATTTTCAATGCTAATTTTTTCTGTGAAAGTCTCTTTTACAATTGCATTTGTTTTGTTAGTAATCGTATTTTCAACTTCTAAAACCTCAAACACACGTTCGGCAGCCGCTAAACCATTTTTAACAGCATAAGAGGCTTTCGAAATGGCTTTAGCTGGTGTTAGAATGTTGTAAGCTAAACCTATATATGTAATAAAATTGGAACCTTTCAAAGACCCTTCGACTAAAACTAGATTACCTCCATAAACTAATAAAACACCAATTACTAAAATTCCCATAAATTCACTCATTGGAGATGCTAAATTATTTTTCTTTCCAATGGAAATTGTTAATTTATATAAACGATTAATAGAATCGTTAAATGTTTTAGCAAAATAGTTTTCGGCATTATAACTTTTAACCACTTTTAAACCACCTAGACTTTCTTCAACTATCGAAATTAAATAACCATTTTCTTGTTGGGCTTTACTTGATTTCGATTTTAAACTTTTACCAATTTTTGAAATAACGAATCCAGAAACCGGAATAAATATAAATACGAAAACTGTTAATTTCCAACTGATTGAAATCATAGCAATTAAAGAAAACAAAATAGTTAGAGGTTCTTTAACGATAAGTTCTAAAACCATAAAAAATGAATTTTGAACTTCGTTTACATCCCCAAGCATTCGTGCCATTACATCTCCTTTTCTTTTTTCAGAATAATAGGAAATAGGTAACGAAACAATTTTGTTGAACATTTTTTCACGTAAATCCCGAAGAACTCCAGTTTTAACTTTCGTTAAGTGTTGTAATGCTAAATAGTTGGATAGATTTTTAAGTAAAAAAGTTACTAATACTAAACCTACAGTAAGCATTAGTCCATATTGTATGCCATATTCTATGGAATATTGATTAACATAATAGGCAATATATTCTTGCCAATTACTTAATGCATTAAAAATTCCATTATATTCAGGTAATTCTACTTTACCTTTTTTTCTTTCATCAAATAAAACAGAAAGAACAGGCATAATAAATACCATTCCTAATGTTCCAAATAAAGCATAGAAAATGTTGAACGAGATGTTGCCAAAAACATTATATGTGTAGTTTTTAGCAAAAGGAATAAGTTTTTTAAAATTTTCGTCCATTTAGTTGAGTTTCATTGCCGAAATAATGCCAGCAATTTTGTTATCTAATTCTTTTTCTACTGATTTTGCGTTTTCAATGGTGTCTAAAACTCCATTTACGCTGAAATAGAATTTAATTTTGGGTTCGGTCCCACTTGGTCGAGCGCAAATCTTACTTCCGTCTTCCAAATAGTAAATTAATACGTTTGATTTTGGAATATGAATTTCAAATTCTTCATTATTCATGAAGTCTTTTCCTTTAGCAGCTTGATAATCTTCAATGCAAATGACACGTTGTCCGTTGATTTCCTTTAACGGATTTTCGCGCAAGTCAATCATCATTTGTTTGATTTCGTTAGCACCTTCAATTCCTTTTTTGGTAATCGAAATTAATGATTCTTTATAAAAACCAAAATCAATATATAAATTTAATAATTCTTGATATAACGAACTACCAGATGCTTTTGCCTGTGCAGCAATTTCACTGAGTAGCAAAACAGCGCCTACTGCATCTTTATCGCGAACGGCATCACCTACCATATATCCAAAACTTTCTTCACCACCACCTATAAATTGTTGATTAGGAAAATCTTTAATGAATTTGGCAATCCATTTAAAACCAGTTAACCCTACTTTACATTCAACTTCATAAGCTGCAGCTAATTCTAACATCATGGGTGTTGAAACAATAGTGGATCCAATGAATTCATTTCCTTTAAATTTATCAGTACGTTTCCATTGTTCTAATAGGAAAGCGGTCATGATTATCATGGTTTGGTTTCCGTTCAGCAATTTGATGTTTCCTTCTAAATCACGAACAGCAACCCCTAATCGATCAGAATCTGGATCAGTTCCAACCACAATATCAGCTCCAATTTTATCCGCCAAAGCAATTGCCATAGACAACGCCTCTGGTTCTTCCGGATTTGGAGATTTCACTGTTGGAAAATCACCATCAGGTTCGGCTTGTTCAGGAACAATATTCACATCTGTATAACCAGCTTTTGCTAATACATTTGGAATCGCTTTAATCGATGTTCCGTGTAATGAGGTATAAACAATTTTTAGATTGGCTTTAGCTTCAGTTGACGTATTAAAACTTGCATTTTCGATGGTTGATTTAAAGAAAGCTTCATCAATTTCAGAATCAATATATTCGATTAAATCGTTGTTGGCTTCGAACTTAATTTCGCTGTATTTCAACTCTTCAATTATCTTTATAATTTCTGCATCTTGAGGAGGAACTAATTGACCACCATCTTGCCAATATACTTTGTAACCATTGTATTCTGGCGGATTGTGAGAAGCAGTTAAAACAATTCCTGCATGGCATTTCAAATAACGAACGGCAAAAGATAATTCTGGTGTTGGGCGCATATCGGAAAATAAATATACTTTAATTCCGTTTGCCGAAAAAACATCGGCAACCACTTTTGCTAACGTATCACTATTATGACGACAATCGTATGCAATGGCTACTTTTAAAGCTTCGTTTGGAAAGGTTTGTTGTAAGTATTTTGAAAGTCCTTGTGTGTTTTTTCCTAAAGTATATTTGTTGATACGATTAGTTCCAACACCCATAACACCGCGCATTCCACCAGTTCCAAACTCTAAGTTTTTATAGAAACTTTCTTCTAACTCTTTTGGAGCAGAAGTCATCATTTCTTTAATTGCCTCGTGAGTGGCTTCGTCAAATATTGGGGTTAACCAATCGTTTACTTTATTTAAAATACTTTGTTCGATATGCATATTCTTATTTCTTTTTGAAGCCAATTTTGCTTCTTTCTTTTTGTTCAATATTTTTCTGATTATTGTCCATCAGATAATTTAAAGCTTTGTATATTTCAGGAAACTGTTGTTCAATTTCTGAAACTCTATTTGTGATTTCTTCCAAAGACAAAATTGAATTTCTAAGCACTACAAAAGTTCTCATAATTGCAATATTGACTTCAATTGCTTTCTTTGAATTTAATACAGAAGATAACATTGCAACACCTTGTTCAGTAAATGCAAAAGGCATATATCTTGTTCCACCGTAACTTGAGGTCACAATTTGTGACCTCAAATTGTCGAATTCTTCTTTTGTAAGTTCAAACATAAAATCATCAGGAAATCGTTCAATATTTCTTCTAACGGCTTGTTTTAGAACTTTTGTTTCAATTTGATATAGAAATGCTAAATCAAAATCTAACATTACTTTTTGGTTTCTAATCACATGAATTTTGTTGTTGATAATCTCTAATTTTTGCATGGCGTATATAATTTAAAAAGTTAATAATTCAGTTTTACTCCCAACTTCAAACTCCCAACTCCTCACTAATCTTATAACGTTCTTCGTTGTTTTTGGTTCGGAGAATAATTTCGCCTAAAAACCCGGCTAAGAATAATTGAGTTCCAATTAGCATAGCAGTTAACGACAAATAAAATTGTGGTCTCTCTGTGATTAATCTCCCTGAAGTGTTGATGAATAATTTATCGATTCCTAAATAGAACGCGAATAAAAATCCAATGATAAACATAATAGAGCCTAATAACCCGAAAAGGTGCATAGGTCTTTTTCCAAAAGTGGATAAAAACCAAATGGTAATTAAATCTAAGAAACCATTGATGAAACGGCTCATTCCAAATTTAGAACTTCCATATTTTCTAGCTTGGTGAATCACTATTTTTTCACCGATGTTGGAAAAACCAGCATTTTTAGCTAAAACCGGAATATAGCGGTGCATTTCGCCAGAAACTTCGATGTTTTTAATAACAATGTTTTTATAGGCTTTTAATCCGCAATTGAAATCGTTCAAATGAACACCTGATGTTTTTCGGGCTGCCCAATTGAATAATTTAGACGGAATATTTTTAGCTACTACCGAATCGTAACGTTTTTTCTTCCAACCCGAAATTAAATCATAATTATCCTCGGTAATTAAACGGTATAACTCTGGAATTTCATCGGGACTATCTTGTAAATCGGCATCCATAGTAATAATTACATCACCTTGCGCTTTAGCAAAACCAGCATGTAACGCTTGCGACTTTCCGTAATTTCTAAGAAAACGGATTCCTTTCACATTTGGGTTTTCATTAGAAAGCTTTGAAATAGTTTGCCAAGAAGCATCGGTACTACCATCATCAATAAAAAGACTTCGTATGAATAGTTATGCGTTTGCATTACTTTCACAATCCAATTGTGTAATTCAGGTAACGATTCTTGTTCGTTTAATAATGGGATAACTATGG
>JAGOAL010000012.1 GCA_017983975.1 Flavobacterium sp. | reverse complement strand
ATAATATATTATGGTTTATTTATCTAAAAAATTTGATAAAACAAAAAATTTAAAACTAATTTAGTTAAAAAGATCTTTTTTATTTTTTCTAATCAAAATCACTTCATACCTTTGCCAACGAAAAACAAAGAGGAAAAATTTGAACTGATTGCAACCTCATTAAAAAAATGCTAAAGCAGTATTTCCTACTTCTTTACGCAATTTGCAATCTACTTTTTTCTCGCTTAATTTATAATAAATTTATTATGGCTTATTTATTTACGTCAGAATCAGTGAGTGAAGGACATCCTGACAAAGTTGCGGATCAAATTTCAGACGCATTAATTGATAATTTTTTAGCATTTGACCCTGAGTCAAAAGTGGCTTGCGAAACGTTAGTTACAACAGGTCAGGTAATTTTAGCTGGAGAAGTAAAATCGAACACCTATTTAGATGTACAAACTATTGCTAGAGATGTAATCAAAAAAATTGGTTACACTAAAAGTGAATACATGTTTGAAGCAAATTCTTGCGGTGTATTATCTGCAATTCATGAACAATCTGCCGATATTAATCAAGGAGTTGACAGAGCTAGCAAAGAAGAGCAAGGCGCAGGCGATCAAGGAATGATGTTTGGTTATGCAACTAATGAAACTGCAGAGTTCATGCCGTTAGCCTTAAAATTATCGCATCAATTATTGCAAGATTTAGCTGATTTGAGAAGAGAAAATAACGAAATTACTTATTTGCGTCCAGATGCTAAATCGCAAGTTACTTTAGAATATTCTGATGATAACAAACCCGTTCGTATTGACGCTATTGTAGTTTCTACACAACATGATGATTTTGCTGATGAGCCAACGATGTTAGCTAAAATTAAAAAAGATATTATTGAAATTTTGATTCCAAGAGTAATTGCTAAAAACCCGCAATATGCTCATTTATTTAATGACGCCATTAAATACCACATTAACCCAACAGGAAAATTCGTTATTGGAGGACCTCACGGAGATACTGGTTTAACAGGAAGAAAAATTATTGTTGATACCTATGGTGGAAAAGGAGCTCACGGTGGTGGGGCCTTTTCTGGAAAAGATCCTTCTAAAGTAGACCGTTCTGCGGCTTATGCTACACGTCATATTGCTAAAAACTTAGTTGCTGCTGGGGTTGCTGACGAAATTTTAGTACAAGTTTCTTACGCAATTGGCGTTGCTGAACCAACATCAATTAACGTAAACACTTACGGTACTGCTAAAGTGAATTTAACAGACGGAGAAATCAGTAAAGTTGTGGAGAGCATTTTTGACATGCGTCCTTATTTTATTGAACAACGTTTAAAATTAAGAAATCCTATTTATAGTGAAACTGCTGCATATGGACACATGGGAAGAACTCCTGAAACTGTAACCAAGACATTTTCTGCTCCAGGTGGTTTAACAAAAACGGTAACTGTTGAATTATTTACTTGGGAAAAATTAGATTTTGTAGACCAGGTAAAAACTGCTTTTAAGCTATAATTGATTTTATATAAATAAAAAAAGCCTGACTAATAGTCAGGCTTTTTTATGGTTCAATATTTTTATAAATTATATTTCAAACTTAAAATCAAATAACGCGGTTGCACTCTGTAACTTGAAAAGGTACTCGTTCCTCCTAACTGACTAAAACTATTTGTGTCAAGTGATTTTGTGTCTAATAAATTGGTTCCTGAAAGTTTCCATTCCCATTTACTATCTTTTTTCTGATACATAATATTTGCAGATAAAAAATCATATTCACTATCAATCGTTTTTGACTTGTTGTAATTGTGGAAAAAACTATATTCTGAAGTCAACGAAAATGCCTCTAAAAAATAATACTCCAAAGTTAAAGAAGGGCTATCGGTGTATACAGTATCAGAGAAATTATCGCTAATTGAATAACTGTATGATAATCCTAAATTAGGCAATTGCTTATAATTAGTAGAAAAACCTAAGGTATAATTTTGACTTACTGATTCAGTAGTTTGAATCTTCGTTGGATTGTTACTAGGGTCATTATCTGAATCAGGGAAAACACGAATATTGTTAAATTTATTCCATCCAACAGAAACTCTTGCATTTGCTTTATAATATTTAAAAAACGAACGTCCATAGTTTGCACTTCCTGATAAAGATTCTTCTGGAAAATTAGAATTCATATTTACTGAAGAAGAAACTTGATTTACTCCAGTTAACAAAGCCTTATTCTTAATTGCATCAAGCTGTTTTGTATAGGTTAAATTAGCAAAAATATTCTCAAAATTAAACATGTTGTATTTAAAATAACGCAAAGAATGTACTTGAGAAGTTGAATTTTCTAAAAATCGATTACCACTAAATAAGCTGTTATAGTTTGAAAATACATAACCTTGTGCTAACTTATTAATATCTGTAAAATTATTACTGAATGTATAATTATAAGTCAATGTTTCCGATTTTTTGATTTGCCATAAAGCATAAACATCAGGCAATACTCTTGTAAACGACTGCTTATTTGAAGTACCAAGTTGTTGGTCATTCATATTGTATTGGTGTACACTAAACCCTGGATTAAAAGTAAATTTTCCGGTTAAAAACTTATAATGTACTCCTAAAAACACATCGTTAAAAATATAATTAACATCATTATTATTTTCAGTTGCTGTCAAATTATTCTGAGCTCCGCTATCTAAAATTTGAAAAATCGAAGAATCAAAATTTTGATACGAATAGGTGTTTCCAAGAGTTAAATTGATATTACTTTTTGGGGTTACCATATAATAATAATCAAATTTAGTATCTAATTTATTCGTTGTTACGAATCTTTTTTGATTAATATCATCTCTTGTTTGCGTAGTATTATAGCCTGACAATTGGAAGGGCTGTGTTGCTAAATTAGCATTATATAAAGGATCTTCGTCTTGATACAAGTGTTGAATTTCAACAGCAAATACGTGTTTATCGTTTAAAGTATAATAATAATTTAAATTTTGATTAAATGAAAATGGATTTTGTTTCTTATTAGTATACACATCAGAAAGTAAATTAGAAAACAAACTAGTATTTTCCTTTTGGTCCGAAAATTTAACTAATGCATCATAATCAAAATGCATTTTTTCAGAAGGCACATAACTAGAACTCAGTTTAAATAAAGCCTGCTTACTATCTTGTCGTGTAAAATCTTCTTTCGTTTCAGATATTATTTGAGAAGTTCCATTTGGCAAATTATCAGTACGATTTGAAACAGTTTTGGTTTCGATTTCGGTTTTATTACCCAAAACAATTCCAAATCCACTTAATGTCCATGCTTTAGAAGGATTAAAACTAAAATTAGCTGCTCCAAAAGACGATTCAATATTAGCTGCTTGATTATTTCTTAACCCCATGATTCCTAAATCATTTGAAACTACATTAAAAGAAGAGCCTCCTTTTCGCATCATATTTTTGAACCCACCCGTGAATTTAAAATAATCTTGAGCAGTTAACGGCAGTTCGCCAATATTATTTTTATTGCCAATAACATTGATACTGAATTTTGGATTATAATAAAATAGTTTCGGATTAATAATGTATCGATCTTCTTCGTGCCCCACTCCAATACCTGCCATCATATCTCCAAACCAAAAGTTCTTTTTACCTTGTTTCAACTTAATATTTATGGCTACGTTCTCTTCATTATTTTCGAGTCCTTTCAAATTAGACACTTCATTATAATTTCGTAAAACTTGTATCTTTTCTAAGGCATCTGCTGGAATATTTTTTGTAGCTAATTTGGTATCGCCATCAAAAAAATCTTTCCCTTCAACCATTATTTTTTGCACTTTTTTACCTTCTACTTCAATTTCACCATCTTTATTTACTTCAACACCAGGTAATTTTTTCAAAACATCTTCTAATTTTCGTTCGGTACCGTTCTTAAATGAGTCTGCATTATAAATAATAGTATCTCCCGAAATAGATACAGGCATTTCATATACAATTTCTAGCTCTTTTAACTGAGTTCCTTCTTTTAAAGAAATAGGATAGTTCATAGTTGTAGATCCAGTAGTTACCGTTTTCTCAAAGGACTGAAATCCGATGTAACTTGCTTTGATTGTGTATGTCGTATTGGCTTTTAAATTGAGTGTAAATTTTCCAGCTTCGTTAGTAATGGCATAGGCGTCCATGGCTTTTGTTGCTTGATTGACCGCCATAATGTTGGCCATATCTAGACCTACACCTGTAGAATCTTTTACAGTTCCTTCAAATCGAATATTTTGTGAAAAAATAGTGGAAGAAAAAGATAATATGAGTAATAATAGTGATTTTTTCATAAATATTGTAATGGTTTATTGTATGAGGCTTTTTTGATTTTTAGATAATTTAGTTCATTTTGATTTCAATTACACCATCTTCGTTCATCATACTTTTCATCTTTTTTTCTTCAATTTCGTCAAACGCTTTTTGAGTTACTTTTTTTCCTGTTTTAGGGATTTTAATTTCAATTTTTTCAGAAGGATTTAATATAATTTTTGAACATAATAACGTTGTATCACCATCATGAAGTTCTAAAATTAGTCCTGGTAAACCCCAGTATTCTCTTGGCCCATTTGGAATTGGAATATCTAAAGTGTACCAAGCTTCAATTATTTTATCTTTAGGTTCCGTGGGAATAAAAAAATTAGTTTTGCCTTCTTCTTGTTTTTTCTTAAATTCTTCAAATTCCTTTTTGTCTTCATCAGAAACTGGAATTACAATTTGTGCTTTATAACAAGTATAATTTCCAATCATTTTTTGTTCATTTACCATTATCCAATTAAAAACTTCTAAATCATCATCAATTAAAAATTCTTTATCAAAAATTTCAGATTCCTCTATATATTTCTTGGTTTTTAGATTTTTATAGTATTTTGAACGATTACCGCCGCCAGAAAAAGCAACTTCAACTTTTATACCGCTAGATGATGGTTTAGGTGCATTTAGCTTTTCTTCTTCCTGATAAAGTGATTCAAAATTTGTAAATGAAAGTATATACGTTTTTTCAAAAGCTTTCTTCATGTTTTCCCTCATTTTTTCATTCATTTCTGGAGTCATATCAGGGCTTGATATACTAAAGTTTTTCATACTCGTTTGAGAAACATAATAAGCTATTCCTTGAAAATTTTGTGAAAAAATTAATGCCGGAAAAAACAATATGCTAAGTAAAAAAATGGTTTTTTTCATGTGTTTTGAATATTTTATTAAGAAATTTATCTACCCATTCTAAATTGCATACGATTTCCGCCACCAGGACCACCATTCATCTCTTGCATTTCTTCCATTTTTTTCTTGATGATGTCGTTATATTCATTTTGAGTAACTTCTTTTCCTTTTGCCACGGGTTTAATTTCAACTTTATCTTTAGAATTCAATACAATTTTAGAACATAAAATAATGGTTTTACCATCGCTTACTTCTAAAATTAATCCTGGTAAACCCCAATAATTTTCTGGACCTTGATTCACGGGAATTTCCGGGCAATACCAAGCAGTAATTGTATTTTCCTTTGGCATTTCCCAATCTTTTGTAAAATTGGTTTTACTCGTTTTCGTTGAATCTTTTGCTACTTCAGTTTTTTCAGCATTTTTTGCTTCAGCTTCCTTTTTTTCACGATTTCTAAATCTGAAATTTCTAAAATCGGATTCATTTGCCTTTACAACGGCAGTAGCTTTAAAACAGGTATAGTTTCCTATTTGTTTTGATTCTCCTTCCATTTTCCACTCATATTTTGGCAAGGAATCTTTAATCAAAAATTCTTTTCCAAAAAACTCACGATCTACAATATATTGTTTTTCTTTTACATTCTTATAATGTGTTCCGCCACCGCCCATCATTGAAGTCATCATTCTGCCTCCACCTTGCTGACCTGGTGCATCTAATTTTTCTTCTTCTTTGTAAATTGAAGCTGATTTATCAAAATTTAATACAAATGTTTTTTCAAACATTTTTCGCATACGCTCCTCAATTTGCTTTTGCATTTCGGGTGTAATGTCTTTATTTCCGCTAAATCCTTTTGTAAATTCTGCCGTACTTGTCTTTGACTCATAAACAGCCATACCTTGAAAATTTTGAGCTTTTGCAAACCCACAAATGAGTAAAAGCGACGCGATAACTATTTTTTTCATTGTTTTAATTAATTAGATAATGAATTAGTCTTCAAAAATGCAAATTGTTACATAATTTATCTACTAATTTTATGTTAAAGTAGTATATTAGACACTTGAAACTCAATTTAGTTTAATCCATGATTCAAAAAAAGCACCTATTACTATTGATTTTATATTTTTGGAATGCTTTGGGATTTTCTCAAAATACAATTCCTACAGAAAAACTAGAACTCAATTCATGGGAAATAGACAATTATTTTGGATTTGACAATCAAAAAAATCAGTATGGGATTAAAAACAATGTCGTTATTAAGCGTTCAACTACTGATTTTGAATACAAAAATATTGGACTCGGAAAAATAACACATATAGATTTTCAAAACCCATTACAAATTATTGTTTTTTACAAAGATTTCAATACTGTTGTCCTTTTAGACAACCAATTAAATGAAATAAAACGAATCGACTTCAATTTAAAACCAGAACTAATTCAGCTAGAAGCCGTTGGTCTATCCGCTCAAAATCAATTATGGATTTATGACGGTATTACTAATAGAATTGGGCTATATAACATCACAAATGACCATCTAAAATGGATTTCAACTCCTTTAAAAAGTGGCTTAAAAAATTACTTTTCGGATTACACCTTTTTTTATTGGATAGAACATAACAATCAGTTGTTTACTTCCTCAATTTATGGCACAATAAATACGCTAGGAACACTTCCGAAATATGATAAAATGCAGCTGTTAAGTAATTCTACAGCTTTATATTTGCATGAAAATGCAATCTACTTTTATGAAATCACAAGAGAGAGAAGTAGTAAAATTAAGTTAACTGAAAATTTCGTTGATAATTTTTTCTTTAAAGATGGAATTTTAGCTATTTTTACCCAAAATAAAATTACTAATTATAAATTAATTTTACCATAATGCACATAGCAGTAGCAGGAAACATTGGAGCCGGAAAAACAACCCTAACCCGTTTATTAGCCAAACATTATAAGTGGGAACCACACTTTGAAGATGTTGTAGACAATCCTTATTTAGATGATTTTTACCATCAAATGGAACGTTGGAGTTTTAATCTTCAAATCTATTTCTTAAATAGCCGTTTTCGTCAAGTGTTACAAATTAGACAGAGTGGTAAAAATATAATTCAAGATCGAACCATCTATGAAGATGCGCATATTTTTGCACCCAATCTTCATGCCATGGGATTAATGGCTAATAGAGATTATAATAATTATACTTCGTTATTTGAATTGATGGAAGGCTTAGTAGGCGCTCCAGATTTGTTAATCTATTTAAGAAGTTCTATTCCAAATTTAGTGAGCCAAATCCATAAACGTGGTAGAGATTATGAAAACTCAATTTCAATTGATTATTTGAGTCGTTTGAACGAAAGATACGAAGCATGGATTCAAACTTATGACAAAGGAAAATTAGTCATCATTGATGTAGACGATATAGATTTTGTTAATAATCCTGAAGATTTAGGGAACATCATCAACCGAATTGACGCCGAATTAAACGGATTATTTTAGCATATAAAACGCCTCAGTTGAGGCGTTTTTTTTATGATTTATTTATTCATAACATCAAATAAAGACAATACCTTAATTTCTTGAGTTGGTTTTTCGGTCTTAATTATCTTTGGAATTCCAGGAATTAAATCAAAATAATTTTCTTCAAAAAAAGTATCTTTTGCTTCTAAATACACGTTTTTTGCAAGTGTATTTGTTTTAAGCTCGATAAGTGTTTCGCCTACAATTTTTAGTTCAATAGTTGGTTTTTCTAGTTGTAACTCTTTTGGTTTTACAAAGTAATGATGCGCAATAGATTTTTTCTGATTGCTAGTAAATTCAATCTGCAAAACTGTTTTTTCTTTTACAAATTTTGGTAATTCTTTATAGGAAATCTGCATACAAGTTGTATTTCTCTCAACATCCAAAACACATTCTTTTGAAGCAGTCCAAAGTTCCTTTCCAGAAAAATCAATCAATTTAGCGGTTACTATTCCTTCTTTTACTTCCATATTGTCGTTACTGCTAATAATAGAAAGTCCATCCAAATTTTCTGTTACTGCTAAAAGTATTGGAGCAAAACTTTCTTTGACTTGGTAATGCGCCGCTTTCCAATTGCCATAATAATCTAAAGTGCTCCATGAAGTTACAGGCCAACAATCGTTTAATTGCCAATATAAAGATCCCATGCAATAGGGTTTCGCTAATCGGTGCGCTTCAATTGCGATTTTCATTCCATGAGCTTGTAGTAATTGCGAAACATAATTGTATTTTTCCATAGAAGTTGGTACAGGAAAATCTCGGGTCATGTATTCTGTAATTGTTTCAAAACCAGTAGGATGTTTTTGATGATTTTTAAACGCTTCTGAAGTAAAATTAAAATCTTCTTTAGCAATTACTTTTTGCAACGTTTCTAAATTTGGCATACCTTGAAATCCATATTCGCTCATAAATCGTCCTACTTTTTTCTTATACATTTCAAAAGGTTCTTTGCCCCACCAAACGCCCCAATAATGCGAATCGCCTTGTGTTAAACTTTCTTTTCTACCCCAACCAATTGAAGGTGAAGAAGGCCAATACACATTCTTCTCTTTTGGAAGTAAACTATCTAAAGTTTTCGGAATCATTTCATGAAATACTTTTTTGTAATCGTTCCAAATTTGAGTCGAATCGGCTTTTGAATAATTAAATTGTTTTTGCCAACCCCAATTGTGCCATCCTTCGTCGTTTTCATTATTTCCACACCAAATGGCAATACTTGGATGATTTTGCAAACGATTTACGTTATCAATTACTTCTTGTTTTACGTTTTCTATAAATTTTTCATCACCCGGATACATCGCGCAAGCAAACATAAAATCTTGCCAAACTAAAATTCCATTGGCATCACAAGCATCGTAAAATTCGTCATCGGCATATACGCCACCGCCCCAAACTCGAAGCATATTCATATTTGCTTTTCTGGCATTTTCAACTAAAGAAAAGTATGTTGCATCGGGAACTCGTGGTAAAAAACTATCTGGAGGTACATAATTGGCGCCTTTCATGAAAACCGATTTTCCGTTTAATTTGAAATAAAAGCTTTTTCCATGTTGATCATTTTCCTGAATTAATTCGATAGTTCGTAAACCAATATTTAACTTCTTTTTATCAAGAGTCTTTTCTTTTTGATATAATTCAATTGAAAAAGGATACAAATTAGGATCACCTAAACCATTACACCACCACAATTTTGGATTCGAAATTTCATAGGGCATTTTTACTTTATTCGTTCCTTTTTTAAGATGGAATGTTTCTGCTTTTTCATTGATTTGTAGCTGAATCGTTTTTGCTTTGGAAACATAAATTTCGGTTGTGAATTCTAAAATCGCTTTTTTATCATTCAATTCGAGTTGACTGAATTTTATATTTTCGATTGTAGCTGAATTCCAAAATTTCAATTGTACTTTTTTCCAAATACCGGCGGTTACAAATCGTGGACCCCAGTCCCAACCAAACTGATATTGTGCTTTTCTAATAAAAACACGTTCTTTTTCGGGTAAGGTATAAGGTAGTTTTGAAGCTTCTTCTTTTCCTTTTTGAACGGCTGATAGAAATACAATTTTTAAATGATTTTTTCCTTTTTTAAGATGATTTTTCAATGAAATTACCCATTTTCGGAACATATTATCCGCTTCTAAAACCATTTTCCCATTTATATAAACAGTAGCATAAGTGTCTAAACCATCAAATTCTAATTCGATATTTTCATTGGAAATTTCTTTTTCAGATAACGAAAATGTGGATTCATATTCCCAATTTTCATTTTCAATCCATTGCAATTGTTTTTCATTGGCGCCGTAAAATGGATCAGGAATTAATTGGTTTTCATATAAATCGGTGTGAACGGTTCCTGGAACAGTTGCCTTGTGTTTTTTAGCTTCGTTTTGCTTGTTGAATGTCCATTTTTCAGATGACAAATTGCGATAAGTAGTTTGTCCAAAAACGGAATAGCAAATAAAAATTAGAAACAATGTTGTTGTTTTTAACATATAAGTCATATAATTTTTGAGAGTAAAAGCAGCAAGTTAAAGAAGTTCATAAAAGTTATTTTACCCCCAAACTTGTCATTCCGCTAGGAATCTCTTTTAATAAACGATTTTTGAATTTTATTTTTTAAACATATAAGGCACATAAGTTCATTTAAGGTTTTAGTTTGTTTTTTAACTGAACAATTTCCTCTGGATTTGCCATTTCACTTCCATCTGTAATTGCGGATGAATGATACCAATTTGCATTGACGATTAGATTTAATTCTGAAATATTGGTTGAACGCAATCCGCCACCTGGCATAATTTCGATGCGATTTTTTGCTTGTTCAACTAATTTTTTCAAGACTTCTTTCCCTTCCATTACATTAGAAAATGTGCCTGAAGTTAGTAATGTTGAAAATCCGCAACCAATAACATCTTCTAATGCTTGTTCATAATTAGAAACAGCATCAAAAGCACGATGAAATGAGCAAGGAAATGGTGTTGCCAATTCAACTAAAGTTTTATTTTGATTTACATTAATGGTTTTGTCTAAATTCAAAATCCCAAAAACAAAACCGTTAACGCCAAGTTTTTTGATGTTTTCGATGTCCGATTTCATTTGTTGAAATTCTGGTTCTGAATAAACAAAATTTCCACCTCTTGGACGAATCATCACATATAAATCGATAGATAGATTTTTTCGAGCTTGTTGAATGATTTCGATTGACGGCGTAGTTCCTCCAACTGAAATATTAGCACATAATTCGACTCTATTCGCACCTGCTTTTTGAGCTAGTAATGCAGATTCGAGATTGAAACAAGCGATTTCTATATGCTTCATTACTAGATTTTTATTTTCACTTTTTTAAAATTACCATTTTCATCTTCATTCCATTTATCCTCACCAATTAAATAATATTGATTTTTATCTTTTACAATTCTATTTTCAAAATCCTTATCATCTGAAACAAATCCCTTTGTTTGTTTAAGTTCTTTCCATTTATTATTATGAAAAGACCAAACGGAAATATAATTCCACCAACCTTCATGTGTTCTTGAAAAAATAATGATTTCATTGGCTCCATCAAAATTCAAATCTTCAGTTTTTTTGATAAATACACCAAAACTTTGTCCCAATTCTATTTCAGGAATACTATTTGAAAAACTAATTATCATATCACTATATTCGTTTTGTTGATTGAAATTTACAAATGCAGTATCTTGAACTTTATCGTTATTAACATCACCCAAATAGAAACTCTGTTTGTCTTCTGATTTCTTTTCTAAAATATTCGTTTCTGAAATACGTTCTTTGTTTTTAGTGTTACAACCAAAAAACATCAATCCTAATATTAAAAACAATTGCTTCATATTTTTATTTCAAAAAGTAATTAGCATCTATTAATCGATTTCCTGAAGCATCATGAACGGCATAATTGAAGCCGCCTTGTATACAATAGGAACCATACTCTCCTTTTTTATTTAGTGCAATGAATCCAACTTGAATATCTTTTAATTCTTTGCCTCGATTTTTAGTTAGTTTTACAATTCTCATTACCGCTTCTTCACAAGCTTTTTGAGGAGATAAACCTTGTCGCATTAATTCAACTACCAAATGACATCCTGTAATCCGAATAACTTCCTCGCCGTGCCCTGTTGCCGTTGCAGCGCCTATTTCATTATCTACATATAATCCAGCACCAATAATTGGGGAATCACCCACACGACCGTGCATTTTAAACGCCATACCGCTGGTAGTACACGCACCTGATAAATTTCCATTTGCATCCAAAGCAATCATTCCGATGGTGTCGTGGTTTTCGATATTCGCAATGGGTTTGTATTGACTGGTTTTTAACCAATCTTTCCATTCTTTTTCGGAGTCTTCAACTAATAAATTTTCTTTTTTAAATCCTTGTGAAAGTGCAAATTGTAACGCTCCTTTTCCGACCAACATCACGTGTGGTGTTTTTTCCATCACTGCTCTGGCGACAGAAATAGGATGTTTGATGTGTTCCAAACAGGCTACCGAACCAATATTCGAAAATTCGTCCATAATACAAGCATCAAGGGTTACTTTACCGTCTCTATCAGGACGACCACCATAACCTACACTGCGTTCATTTGGATCGCCTTCTGGAATTTTCACACCCGCTTCTACGGCATCTAAAGCCCGACCATTTTTGCTTAAAATTTCCCAAGCGGCGGCATTGGCTTCAATTCCGAATCGCCAAGTGGAAAGCACTATTGGTCTTTGAACCGTATTTAACGCCACTTTATTTTCAGCAGTTTCAGTTGTGTTTTTGAAACTTGTTAACGCTAATCCAGCAGTGGCTAAAGCGGTTTTCTTTAAAAAATTTCTTCTATTTGTCATTATTCTACGCTTATTTCATCTACAAACAACCAACTATTTGAACCAGCCCCAGGTTTCCCTTCTGCAATGATTCCGTTATTTTCTGCAATAACTTTTATAAATTGAACATCTTGTTCACCAAATTTTACAACAATTTTTCCTTCTACTTCATCAATTTGTTTAGATGAAACAATGTTAATCGGCATAAAATTTTCTCCATCTTTTGAAACTAAAACTTCAATTTTTTTGGGATAATAAATCCAACTTGAAGGTGCTGCTAGAGTGTTAATCTCGATTTTAGAAACTGAACTTACTTTTCCTAAATCAATAATTGCATTCAAATCTTTTCCCCAAAATCCCAACCAATCTCTTCCAAATTTAGCGGAATTCCCTTTCATACCATCAACCAAAGTAAAACCACCCCCAATTCCATAGTTTTCGTGTGGTTGATGTAACAATTTAATTTTTTTTCCTGTTGATTTTGAACAAAAAAAGTGTTGAGTCAGCGATGCACTTTTAGGCTCATCATTTTCAAAATAAGTTGCTTTTACTGTTTGATTCGAAGAAATTAAAATCGGATTTGTATACGACTTAGAATTTTTATTGGGTTCAGACCCATCAATTGTATATTTAATTCCGCTTGTATTTAGGGCTTTTAATTCAAATAATACTCCGTTTTCGGCAGGATGCACTTTAGATGTAACTTCATAAATAGCTTTACTATAGTTGATTGCCTTTTTCTGATACAGTTTAAAATGCTGTAATACTCTATTTTCAAAATCTTTATATTTTATGGAATTAGAAGTTCCCCATAATACTTCTGAAAGAGCTGCCATTCTTGGCATGATCATATATTCAACGTGTTCAGGAGTGTTCATATATTCAGTCCAAACATTAGCTTGAGCTCCTAATATGTAGGTTGATTCTTCGTTAGAAAGTTCCTTTGGAATTGGATTAAACGAATATACCTTTTCTACATTCGTATAACCTCCAATAGCAATTGGTTCGTTCTTAGGTTCGCCTTGATAATGATCGAAATAACAATGCGAACCGGGAGTCATCACAACATAATGTTTTTGTTTGGCTGCAGCAATTCCGCCTTCAGTTCCGCGCCAACTCATAACGGCAGCGTTTGGAGCTAATCCACCTTCCAGAATTTCATCCCAACCGATGATTTTTCGACCTTTACTATTGACAAATTTTTCAATGCGTTGGATAAAATAACTTTGTAATTCGTGTTCGTCTTTTATGCCTTTTTCTTTCATTAATTTTTGGCAATGCGCACAGTTTTTCCATCTTGTTTTTGGGCATTCATCACCACCAATATGAATGTATTCGGAAGGAAATAAAGCCAATACTTCGGACAGCACATTTTCTAAAAAAGTAAAAGTTTCTTCTTTTGGACAATATACATCATCAAAAACACCCCATTTTTTTCCCACTTCAAAAGGGCCGCCTGTACAAGACAATTCTGGATAAGCTGCTAAAGCAGCTAATGAGTGTCCTGGCATTTCAATTTCTGGGACAATTGTTACATGTCTTGCAGCTGCATAAGCTACTACTTCTTTAATTTCTTCTTGGGTATAATACCCTCCGTAATGTATGGAATCGAATTTTTGCTCGTCATAATGCCCTACCATTGAACCGTTTCTCCAAGCGCCAACTTCGGTTAGTTTGGGATATTTTTTGATTTCAATGCGCCAACCCTGATCTTCGGTTAAGTGCCAATGAAAAGTATTCATTTTATACATTGCAATATAATCGATATACTTTTTTATGAAAGCAGTCGAAAAAAAATGGCGACCTACGTCTAAATGCATTCCGCGCCATTTAAATTTTGGATGGTCTTTAATTTCTAAGCAAGGTATTTTTATTTCAGCTTTATTTTCTGATGGAATTAATTGCAAAAAAGTTTGAATTCCATAAAAAATTCCTTGATTATATTCAGCTTTTATAGTTACTGATTGGGTGGTAACCATTAATTTATATACTTCTTTTAAGTTACTTTCGGCCGGACCTTCAACATCGAAAACTAAATTAATTTTTGAAACAGCTGTTGGAGCTTCCGCTAGAATTTGTAGCTCTAATCCGGTTTGATTTTTGATATTTTCTTTAAGAAATAAAGCCTCAAATGAAGAAGTATCCTTTGACTGAATAACTGTTTTTGAACTTAAGATAAAGTTTCCCAAATGATATTCCATTTTTTGAGGTAATGGAATTATGGGTAAATTAGATTGTCCAAAACAAATCTTAGATAAAAAAATAAATAGAAATAGCTTTATTAGTTTCATATTGGTCATATTTATTCTATAAAAATAAATAAAAAAACCGCACATTGCTGTGCGGTTTTCTAATTTTATAAAGAATCTTTTATTTTAAAGCCTCAACTTTAGCCTTAACATCTTCTAATGAACCTTCAAAAACTTGAACATTAACATTACCATCTTTTGATGTGGTTACTGTTGCTTTAGCTTTTCCATTCACGTTTTTAATTTCAACTTTAACGTTTTTATCTGCATCCATAGCACAACATGCTTTAGCACCTTCTTTAGCAACAAATTTACCATCGGCACCATAATGAGATAAACACATTTCTTTTTCTTCTGCTGAACAACCTAAAGAATCACACATTTTTGCACATTCATCTTTAGTCATTGTAGCACATTTTGACATATCACATTTCCCAACTTTTGTAGAAGATGTAGTATTCATTTCAATAATTGTGTATTTCATTTCTTTTTTAGTTCCTTCAGAATGACCTCCTAAAATCGGTGCGATCACCAATCCAATTAAACAAGTTAATTTAATTAAGATATTCATTGAAGGACCTGAAGTATCTTTAAATGGATCTCCAACTGTATCTCCAGTTACTGCCGCTTTGTGTGCATCAGAACCTTTGTATGTCATTTCTCCGTTGATTTCTACACCTGCTTCGAAAGATTTTTTAGCATTATCCCAAGCACCACCAGCGTTGTTTTGGAACACAGCCCATAAAACTCCAGAAACAGTAACACCAGCCATATAACCACCTAACATTTCAGCTATTAATTGGTTATTATCTCCGTAAACTAATTTTCCTAAAAGAACAATTGCAATTGGGAAACCAATCGTTAAAATACCTGGTAACATCATTTCGCGTAAAGCCGCTTTTGTAGAAATTTCAACACATTTACCATATTCTGGTTTACCAGTTCCTTCCATGATACCTGGAATTTCTTTGAACTGACGACGTACTTCGTATACCATATCCATAGCCGCTTTTCCAACAGAATTCATTGCTAATGCAGAGAATACTACCGGAATCATACCACCAACGAATAACATAGCTAATACTGGCGCTTTGAAAATATTAATACCATCAATACCTGTAAACGTTACATATGCAGCAAATAAAGCTAATGATGTTAATGCAGCAGAAGCAATTGCAAAACCTTTTCCAGTTGCTGCAGTTGTATTTCCAACTGAATCTAAAATATCAGTACGAGTACGCACTTCTTTTGGTAATTCACTCATTTCAGCAATACCACCTGCATTATCAGAAATAGGTCCGAATGCATCGATTGCTAATTGCATTGCAGTAGTAGCCATCATTGCAGAAGCTGCCAAAGCCACACCATAGAAACCAGCAAAAGCATAAGATCCCCAGATAGCAGCAGCAAATAATAATACCGTTGGGAAAGTTGAAATCATACCTGTTGCTAAACCAGCGATTACGTTAGTTCCTGCTCCAGTTGATGATTTTTGTACAATTGCCAAAACTGGTTTTGTCCCTAATCCTGTGTAATATTCTGTTACCGATGAAATAACTCCACCAACTACTAATCCTACAATTGTTGCATAGAAAACACGCATTGAAGAAATTTCTTTTAATCCTTCACCATAGAATTCCATAGTCATAAGTTCAGGTAACATAAATTTTACTAAGAAGAAACAAGAAATCGCGGTTAAAACAATAGAAACCCAGTTTCCTTTGTTCAAAGCTCCTTGTACTTGTGCCTCTTTAGCATCGTCACTTGAAATTTTCACTAACATTGTTCCAATGATAGAGAATAAAATTCCGAAACCAGCGATTGCCATTGGTAATAAAATTGGTCCGATTCCGCCAAAAGCATCTTCGATTTTACCACCCATATCTTTAATTACATAGTTTCCAAGAACCATCGCAGCTAATACTGTAGCTACATACGAACCGAATAAATCGGCACCCATTCCTGCAACATCTCCTACGTTATCACCAACGTTATCAGCAATTGTAGCTGGGTTACGTGGATCATCTTCTGGAATTCCTGCTTCTACTTTTCCAACTAAATCAGCACCTACGTCTGCAGCTTTAGTATAAATACCACCACCTACACGTGCAAATAATGCGATTGATTCAGCTCCTAAAGAGAAACCAGCTAATGTTTCTAACACTACGGTCATTCCTTCTGTATCGGTCCAAACCCCACCCATAAATAAATGGAAGAAAATTATAAAAAATGTAGTCAATCCTAAAACTGCTAAACCAGCAACACCAAGACCCATTACTGTTCCACCACCAAAAGAAACTTTTAATGCTTGTGGCAAACTAGTACGAGCTGCTTGTGTAGTTCTAACATTTGTTTTTGTAGCAATTTTCATTCCCATGTTTCCTGCTAATGCAGAAAAAATAGCCCCAAAAATAAAAGCTACTACTATTAATAAATGCGTTTTAACACCTGGAATAAAAGTAATTCCTGCTAACACAACACTTGCTAAAAGCACAAATATTGCTAATAATCTATATTCTGCTTTTAAGAAAGCTAATGCTCCTTCATAAATGTAATCTGAAATTTCTTTCATTTTACCGTCTCCGGCATCTTGTTTTAATACCCATGCTCTTTTTGCCCACATAAATAGTAAGCCGATAACTGCCATCACTATTGGCACATAAATCATCATTGATTCCATAAATTATTTATTAGATTTTTGTTTGTTTATTTACTATTAATGTGAGCAAAAATAAACAAAAAAGGCAATATTTTAGAAAAATACTGCCTTTTTTATTTAAAATATAAAAAATTATTTAATACTAAATAACCCTTCTGGTTTGTTTTCTATTTCTTCAAAACGCTTAGTGCATTTCAAAAGAATATCTTTTGCTTCATTAACATCTCCCCAACCTTCCACATCTACTTTTTTATTTTCTAAGTCTTTGTAAACCTGAAAAAAGTGCTCAATTTCTTTTATTAAGTGCGGATTAACGTCGCTTAAATCATTTAATTTATTCCAAATTGGATCAGAAACCGGCACGCAAATTACTTTTTCATCAGGCCCTTTATCATCTGCCATGTGAAAAACGCCAATTGGTTTAACTTCTATAACACAACCTGGAAATGTAGGTTCATTAATAAGTACTAATACATCTAATGGATCACCGTCTAATGCTAATGTTTCTGGAATGAAACCATAATCGGCTGGGTACATCATTGACGAAAACAACATTCGGTCAAAACGCATTCTTTTTAATTCGAAATCATATTCATACTTGTTTCTACTTCCCCTCGGAATCTCAATTAATACATCAAATGTAGTCACTTTGTCTGCAGTCATTTTTTCTGTTTTTTTATTACGGATGGCAAAGGTACTACTATATAAGAGGAGAAGCAAAAGAGTTTTGCAAAAAAAGTATAGTTTTTAGAAATAAAATCCGAACGAAGCTTTTACGGTAAATCGGTTAGCATCTGGTATATCTAAATAACTTCCGCGCCAAGCAAAATCAATGCGCAAAACTTTGAAAATATTTCCAATTCCTGCATGATATTCCCAATACACATCTTCAGGAGCTCTATACGCTAATCCTGAAGCATTAATAAAACGATTTTCATCTGAAACGGTTCCGTAAACTCCTTTTACTCCTACGATTTCGCGCCAATTTAGTTTACGAAGCAAAGGAATTCTAGAAAACAATCGACCATTAAAATGATGCTCAAAATGTAAAGACGCATATTCATCGGCTACAAAATCATAATAATCAAGTAAATTATAGGTGTTATCAATGATGAAATAAGATTGATTTCCGGGTATTACTCCCATTAATCCTAACGGAACTTGACCAAAAGTTTTTCCAACTTCCAATGTTGAAAACAACCTTCCAAATCCACCAATTAATACGGGTTGTCTATAATAAAACTGAACCTTTTGATAATCAAAATCGCTTTTCATTACTCCTTTTAATCCTTGGCTATAGCTTAAAAATAATCGCGCATAATTATTGTCTACATCTAATCGTTCTACGCCATACCCTACTGTTCTTCTTTTTGGAGTAAACTCGGTTACCAAATTAATTTCCGATTGTTTTACTTCGCTTTTAGTGGTTGTTTGTGTGGCGTCTGTATAATAATCTAAACTAAATTGATCGGATGCCGATTTTAAGGTGCGATAAGACAGATTGGTTTGAAAAGTTAGATTTTTAACTGGCTCAATTTCAAAACCTAATGTTGTTAAATTAACCGAAGTTAACTTATTATTTGTTCCGCTTGAGAAAAAGGATGATGAAGCAAAACTTCTGCCCAAAACATCGTTTGAAGTAGTAAGACTAACTCCTATTTGCTCCACATCTCTTCGATTACCTGCTGATAATATGATGCGATTTTTCTTATCTACCATCCATTTTCCTGAAATACCATATTTGAATTTATTATCTCTAAATCCATAGGCAGTATACCCTTGCAAACGCCAAGTATCGTTTGAACCAAAATAAGTTCTTCCGCCTGCTCTTAATCTCCAACCTTCAACATCGTTAAACCCAACAGAAGAAAATATAGGTCCATAATCCATTTTCCATTTTGGAATTTCAATATAACCACTACCTAAAATGGTGGCTAAACTATAAATTCGTTTAAAACGAGGCACTTCCTTCAAGGTGTCTAACATCTTGTAAATTCCGGCTTCATTTTTATTCAGGTTTTCAAAGCGATTTTCTGCCCAAAAATCATCCGATTTATTGTACACCGCATTATCGTAAAAATTAACTTCCTCTTTAAAAAACTTATCTTCTTTTGGTAAATTGAATTGATGATTTCTGAAAAGTGTCGTACGTTTTCCGTAAACTCCTTTTGATTCTTCTTTCTTTGAAAAACTAAAATCAGACATCATATAATCTCGAGTAAGTAAAAACACTGAATCGTTCATTACTTCAAACTCTTGCTCAATATATATTTCTTTTACCCAGTTGATGTTGGCACTTTTACTAGCTTCTAGATTTATTTTTTTAACTGCAAACGTTGAATCGTTTACCCAAAAATCACCCTTAAACGTTAATTCGTTTTTTCGGCGCGGATAATATACAATATTGTAACACCATTTATTATCAATATACATACTGTCAGATAATACATAATTGTATACATTAATTCCTGTGCGAGATAATGGACTCACAAAATCCTTATCGAAAAATTTTAGGTAATTATCATAAATATCATAATCGGCATATAAATCTTTAATAAAAGTATTTACTCCATCACCCGTTCCAAATCCCGAATTTTTATTGGCAGTAGTAATTTCTTTTGTTTTTTTGGCTTCATTATTGCCATAGACCTGACTTAAAGTCTCATTGATAAAAATGGGTAAAAACGTTTTTCCGGAAATTTTAGAGGTATCAATTTGCTTAAATACAAATTCCATTCCTTTAAAAACTTTACTTTTCATAAAGGCAGAATCTATTGTATTTAAATCAAACTCTACTTTTTCATATTTATCATATTGATAATGTTTGAACATTTTGAGACCATTTTTTCTTCTTCGCTCCCAAATTTTTCTCAAAATATCCAAGGCTGGATTATTCTTTTTTGAAGTTTTTCCGGTATAAACAGTTACTTGATTTAATGAGATACCAGATTTTAAAACAATTTTAAGATCTTTATTGAGTCCAGGAACCAATTTAAGTTCTACTTTATCAAAACCTACAAAAGAAACAATT
The DNA here is from genome assembly GCA_017983975.1 of Flavobacterium sp. GTDB lineage: Bacteria > Bacteroidota > Bacteroidia > Flavobacteriales > Flavobacteriaceae > Flavobacterium. Next base: position 24,599 of record JAGOAL010000012.1, on the reverse strand, counting down.
AACGTATCATAATTTCCTTCCGATTCAAAATAAAAATTACCGTTATCATCTGTGATAACTCCATCTTTCGATCCCTTTAACACAACATTTGCATAGGCTATTGGTTCGTTCATTTCATCTACAACCTTTCCTCCTACTTTTGTTTGACCAAAAATAATTGCTGTAAAAAATAACGTAAAAAATAAGATTTTCTTTTCCATAATTAAAACAAAAAACTTCATCAGTGTAAGGACTGATGAAGTTTCAAATATAAGACGTTTTTTACTATTTATATGTAACTTTTTTTACTGCTTTTATAACATCTTGCGCATTAGGTAACCATTCCTTTAAAAGTGTTGGCGAATAAGGCGCTGGTGTATCTGCCGTTGTAATTCTTTGCACTGGTGCGTCTAGAAAATCAAAAGCTTTTTCTTGAACCATGTAAGTTATTTCAGAAGCAACTGATGCAAATGGCCATGCTTCTTCTAAAACTACTAATCTATTGGTTTTTTTCACAGAAGTTAAAATAGTTTCATAATCCATTGGACGAACTGTTCTTAAATCGATGATTTCACAAGAGATGCCTTCTTTTGCTAATTCGTCAGCCGCTAAATGAGCTTCTTTAATGATTTTTCCAAAAGAAACAATTGTAACATCGGTTCCTTCTCTTTTTATATCGGCAACGCCTAATGGAATAGTATATTCACCTTCTGGCACTTCACCTTTATCACCATACATTTGTTCCGATTCCATGAAAATTACTGGATCGTTATCTCTAATAGCCGCTTTTAATAATCCTTTAGCATCATATACTGTTGAAGGAACAACTACTTTTAACCCAGGTGTATTAGCAAACCAATTTTCAAAAGCTTGAGAGTGAGTAGCACCTAATTGACCCGCAGAAGCTGTAGGTCCTCTAAATACCATAGGCATTGGAAATTGACCTGCAGACATTTGACGCATCTTTGCCGCATTATTAATAATTTGATCAATTCCTACCAATGAGAAGTTAAACGTCATAAATTCTACAATAGGACGATTTCCATTCATAGCTGATCCAACCGCAATTCCTGCAAAACCTAATTCAGCAATAGGCGTATCAATTACACGTTTTGGTCCAAATTCATCTAGCATTCCTTTTGAAGCCTTATAAGCTCCATTATACTCTGCTACTTCTTCTCCCATTAAATATATGGATTCATCGCGACGCATTTCTTCGCTCATCGCTTCACAAATAGCTTCTCTAAATTGTATCGTTCTCATGAAATTAATTTCTAATTGAATTATGATTCGCAAAAATAGGAAAAATAACATTATCCTTTAGCGTTATCTAAAAAAATCATATTTTTTCTACTAAATCGATTTAGTTGATAATCTGTTTAAAAACAAGTAATTTTAGAACATTAAATTACATTTTAAATTGAAAAACCGAATTTTTTATAAGAAATTCATATTTATTATGCGTGCATAGTTTTTTATTTGATTTTATTTTGTATTTTCGTAGCTGTATAATAGAACTCTTAAATAGTATAAAATGAAAATATTAGTTTGCATCAGTCACGTACCTGATACTACTTCAAAAATTAATTTTACCAATGGTGATAGTGAGTTTGATACCAATGGAGTGCAATTTGTAATCAATCCAAATGATGAATTTGGTTTAACACGTGCTATTTGGTTTAAAGAACAACAAGGCGCAAATGTTACAGTTGTAAATGTTGGTGGAGCTGATGCTGAAGCAACATTAAGAAAAGCCTTAGCAATTGGAGCAGATGAAGCAATTAGAATAAACGCCAATCCTACCGATGGAATGTTTGTAGCAAAACAATTAGCTACCGTAGTTAAAAACGGTGGTTATGATTTAGTTATCGCAGGAAAAGAATCACTAGATTATAATGGCGGAATGGTTCCAGGTATGCTTGCTGGTATTCTTGGTTACAACTTTGTAAATGCTTGTGTAGGAATCGACTTAAACGGAAACGAAGCCAAGTTAACACGTGAAATTGATGGCGGAAAAGAAATCATTTCTGCAAATTTACCTTTAGTAATTGGTGGTCAAAAAGGAATTGTTGAAGAAAAAGATTTACGAATTCCGAATATGAGAGGTATTATGATGGCACGTACTAAAGTACTTACTATTGTTGAGCCAACCGGAGATGCTGCAGCAACAAAATCAATTAAATTTGAAAAACCTGCTGCTAAATCAGCTATAAAACTTATTAATGCTGATAATTTGGATGAATTAATTAGTTTATTACACAACGAAGCGAAAGTAATTTAAGATTTTTGAATACGGATTTATGATATCCGAAAACTTCTTAAATCAAAAATCAAAAATCGTTAATCTCAAATCATAAAAATCATGTCTATACTTATATATGCTGAATCAGCAGAAGGAAAAATAAAAAAAGTAGCCTTTGAATTAGCCTCTTACGCAAAAAAAGTAGCTTCTTCTATGGGAACAACAGTAACTGCAGTAACTATAAATAATGCAGACAATAGCGCTTTAGCAACTTATGGCGTTGACAAAGTGGTAAACGTTTCAAACGATAAATTAAACAATTTTAGTGCAAAAGCTTACGCCGATGTAATTGCTCAAGTGGCTAAAAAAGAAGGCACACAAATCGTATTGGTTTCTTCGTCAACAGATAGTTTGTATGTTGCTCCATTAGTAGCTGTAGCTTTAGAAGCTGGTTATGCTTCAAATGTAGTAGCATTACCAGAAAGCACTTCGCCTTTCCAAGTAAAAAGAACTGCTTTTTCAAACAAAGCATTTAATTTAACTGAAATAAATACACCTGTAAAAGTATTAGGGATTGCAAAAAACTCATTCGGATTAATTGAAAATGCATCTTCATTAACTGAAGAAAGTTTTACTCCATCTTTAAATGATGCTGATTTTGGCATCAAAGTACAAAGTGTAGAAAAAGTTTCTGGAAAAGTAACAATAGCCGATGCCGAAATTGTAGTTTCTGCTGGTCGTGGCATGAAAGGTCCAGAAAATTGGGGTATGATTGAAGAATTAGCTTCGGTATTAGGTGCTGCAACCGCTTGTTCAAAACCAGTTTCAGACATTGGTTGGAGACCTCACAGCGAACACGTTGGACAAACGGGTAAACCAGTAGCAGCTAACTTATACATCGCAGTAGGAATTTCAGGCGCTATTCAACATATAGCTGGAATTAATTCATCAAAAGTAAAAGTAGTTATCAACACCGATCCTGAAGCACCTTTCTTTAAAGTTGCCGATTATGGAGTTGTTGGAGATGCTTTTGCAGTAGTTCCTCAATTGATTGAAAAACTAAAAACGTTCAAGGCCAGTAATTCATAATTAATTATTTGGTTAATAACTATATTAAATTAAATTAGAGTTATCTTTGTTAAGATAGCTCTTTTTTTTATTTTTGAAGCGGATGGAACTCCTCAAAAAGAGGAAAATCGAAATTTAACATCATTAGATTAATTACTACCCCACAAATGAGTCTTGTAAAATTAACTATAAAAGGCATTTCCTACAGTCAAACCCAAAACGGTGCCTACGCCTTAATTTTAAATGAAGTAGACGGCGATAGAAAATTACCTATTGTAATTGGCGCCTTTGAAGCTCAATCTATTGCTATTGCTTTAGAAAAAGAAATCAAACCCCCACGCCCACTTACACACGATTTATTCAAAAATTTTGCCGACCGATTTGATATTGTAGTCAAACAAGTCATCATTCACAAATTAGTCGATGGTGTATTCTTTTCGAGCATTATTTGTGAACGCGATAAAATTGAAGAAATTATTGATGCCCGAACGTCTGACGCTATTGCGTTGGCTATTCGATTTAATGCCCCTATTTTTACCTATAAAAATATCTTAGACAAAGCCGGAATTTATTTAAACATCAATCCGACAGAAAACGAAGATATGGAAGATCCAGATGCCCTTTTATCACAACCCGAAACTTTTGGCACTGATGAAGATGTAGTTGTTCCAGCTGATAACTATTCAGGGTATTCTATCAAAGAATTGTATGACCAACTAGAAATAGCGGTACAAAATGAAGATTATGAAAAAGCCGCTAAAATAAGAGATGTAATTTCGAAAAAAGAATCTTAATCCATTAAAAATATAACTATGAATGTGAAATTTAGATTAACGATAATGAGCTTTTTCCAATTTTTTGTTTGGGGAGCTTGGCTAATTACGGTAGCAAATTATTGGTTTGGAACTAAAAATTGGGATGGGGCACAATTTGGTGCTATTTTCTCTACGATGGGAATTGCTTCGGTTTTTATGCCCACTTTATGCGGAATTATTGCTGACCGATGGGTGAATGCCGAAAAACTATATGGTATCTTACATATTTTAGGCGGTTTAACCCTATTTTATGTGCCTCAGATAGCAAATCCAACCGATTTTTTCTGGGTTATTTTAGTTGCGATGATTTTTTACATGCCTACAATTGCACTTTCTAACTCCGTAGCATATAATGCTTTGAAAAATGGAGGTTTAGATGTCGTAAAAGATTTTCCACCTATTCGTGTTTGGGGAACAGTTGGTTTTATTGTTGCCATGTGGATTACTAACTTAACAGGCAATAAAGCCAGTGAAAACCAATTTTATATTGCAGCCATTGCTGCTGTAGCCTTGGGAATTTATTCTTTTACGTTACCAAAATGTACACCAGAAGGTAAAACAGTCGAAAGTAAATCGTTTATCGATTTAATCGGATTGAGTTCGTTTAAATTGTTTGCCAATTATAAATTAGCTTTGTTCTTCTTGTTCAGTATGTTTTTAGGAGCAGCATTACAGTTGACCAATGCTTATGGCGATGTATATTTAGATGATTTTAAACGTCTTCCAGAATATGCCGATTCTTTAGTGGTCAAATATTCGACGCTAATCATGTCGATTTCTCAAATATCTGAAACCCTATTCATTTTAGCCATTCCGTTTTTCTTAAAACGTTTCGGAATCAAACAAGTAATGTTGTTTAGTATGGTGGCATGGGTATTGCGTTTTGGTTTATTTGCTTATGGAAATCCTGGCGATGGTTTATGGATGATTATTGTATCTTGTATTGTCTATGGAATGGCGTTTGACTTCTTTAATATTTCAGGTTCACTTTTCGTAGAAACCTCAACCAATTCTAAAATTCGTTCTTCAGCGCAAGGTTTATTCATGATGATGACCAACGGATTTGGAGCTATTTTTGGAAGTATTACTAGCGGTTATATTATCGAAAAATATTTCACCACCGCCGAAGGAAAAGACTGGCACAACATTTGGCTAACTTTTGCGGCTTACGCTGCAGTAATCACAATTGCATTTGCAATTATGTTCAAACACAAACATGATCCAAAAGACGTATCTAATATTTCACATTAATTTTAGTATTAAATAAGTAGTTGAGGGTTCAAATATTTCTGAATTCTAACTTCTAACTTCTGACTTAAACATGCAACAATATCACGACTTAGTAAAACACGTTTTAGAAAACGGCAATCAAAAAGGCGACCGAACAGGCACCGGAACATTGAGTGTTTTTGGTTACCAAATGCGTTTCGATTTGAGCGAAGGCTTTCCTATGGTAACGACCAAAAAATTACATTTAAAATCAATTATTTATGAATTGCTGTGGTTTTTAAAAGGCGATACCAATATCCAATACTTACAAGAAAATGGGGTAAAAATTTGGGACGAATGGGCCGATGAAAATGGCGATTTGGGCCCAGTATATGGCCACCAATGGCGCAACTGGAACAGCGAAGAAATTGACCAAATTACCGAATTAATCGAAACCCTAAAAAACAATCCAAACAGCCGTAGAATGTTGGTTTCTGCATGGAATCCAAGTGTATTGCCTGATACTTCTGTGACTTTTGCTGAAAATGTAGCCAACGGAAAAGCCGCTTTACCACCGTGTCATGCGTTTTTTCAGTTTTATGTAGCCGATGGCAAATTGAGTTGCCAGTTGTACCAACGCAGTGCCGATATTTTCTTAGGCGTGCCGTTTAATATTGCCTCTTATGCGTTGTTTACCATGATGATTGCCCAAGTGTGTAATTTACAAGTTGGCGATTTCATTCATACGTTTGGTGATGCGCACATCTACAACAACCATATTGAGCAAGTTAATTTACAATTATCTCGCGAATGTAGACCGTTACCAAAGATGAAATTAAACCCAGCCATAACCAATATTTTTGATTTCACATTTGACGATTTTACATTAGAAGGCTATGACCCACACCCGCATATTAAAGGGGCTGTGGCGGTGTAAGAAATAAATAAAAATAACATTTATTAAGCAAAGCCATACTAAAACGAGTGGCTATGCTGAATTTAACAATAAAAGATTGAGCATATATACAAGTTAGCAGAAAGTTTAGAAAATCTGTGCATAAAATCAAAATCAAATGAAAAATATATTTCTATTAGTTTTTTTAGCTTTCTTTATTGGTTGTGAAAAAGAACCGAAAACAAAATTTGATGAAGGAATATATTGCTTAAAAAGCTATTTAGACAAAGACAATTTTGAATCAAGATATATTGAAACATTCCTTATAAAAGTAAGTAAAGACAAAATTATCTATTTTGGAACAGTTAACACTTGGGGAAGTGTATTTAAACGCAATCTTAAGGAAGAGAAAAAATTTATTGTTAATGATTCGATTATAACTAAATCGACATTTATTGGTGGCAGTAAAGGATTAACAATTAATGAATTCATTAAATTAAAAAACGCAGAAAAAATTATCGATAAAAAAGGAATTAATCGAGAAGAATTTGTAAAATATCTAAATAAAAATCTTATTGCTGGAAAGTATAAATTGGGTAACAAAAAAGTTACGTTTACTGAAGATGGAAAAATTGATAATTTAGACAGTTTAAAAACATTTTCTATGTCTCCAAGATTTGGAACTTGTTGGTGGTATGATTACAGAACAATTGAGATAAATAATCAAATGTGGAAATTTGAATTCACTAAAAAGCATTTAATTTTAAATAAATATTTACCAAGAGATGTCGTAAATGAAAAGCACGCTGAATTAAGTAATATTAAGATAGTGCTTGAAAGATAAAAACCTTCTGCTAACAGGCGTTTGGCAAGATTGCGAATTTTGTAGTAAATTCACATTTATTTCTCGCAAGCAATTTTATCTTTGAAGAAAATAATCGGTTCCGAAGTTCGCAACCTTGCCAAGCGCAGGAACGTTAAATAGTCATTTATTACTACTCGATATTTTGAAATAGTATGTTTAAATCACTACCTTAGCACATCAAATTTTTAACCATGCTCACCATAATCGCAGCTGCATCAGAGAATAATGCTTTAGGAAAAGACAACCAACTCCTGTGGCATTTACCCGAAGACTTTAAGCGTTTTAAAACGTTAACTTCTGGGCATTATATCATTATGGGGCGCAAAACCTTTGAGAGTTTTCCAAAACCGTTACCTAATCGCACACATATTATCATTACCAGACAACCCAATTATCAAGCCCCTGAAGGCTGTATAGTAGTGCCTAGTTTAGAAAAAGCGATGGAATTATGTCCTGCAAACGAAGAAGCTTTTGTGATTGGCGGTGGCGAAATTTACCAACAAGCACTTAACATAGTCGATAAAATAGATGTCACACGCGTACATACCACTATTGACGCCGATACTTTTTTTCCAGAAATCGATACGAATATATGGAAATTGGTTTTTGAAGAATTCCATCCAAAAGACGAGAAACATGCGTTTGATTTTACTTTTTTAACGTATGTTAGAAGGTGATTTTTAGAACGCTGATGACACAGATTTCTTAGATTTTCACAGATTTTTTAAATTTCTTTGTGAAACTTTGTGCGAAACTTTGTGGAACCTTTTTTTAGAACACAGATGATAAAGATTTGACGGATTATTACAGATTTTTTAAATTAATTAAAATCAGTATTGTTAAAACACCTTTAATTGGACTAATGCAAATTGGCTAATTGACTAATTGCCTCATCGACACATTGACTAATTGCCTCATCGACACATTGACTAATTGACACATTGAAAATTTATCCGTACTTTTGCACTTCAAAATCAAAACAATGTCTGAAACCATAAAACCGTATCAAGATTCCGAAAAAGGTAAAAAAGAGCAAGTGGCTCAAATGTTTGACACTATTTCTGAAAATTACGATGGTTTAAATAAAATCATCTCTTTTGGTACGGATGCTAAGTGGAAGCAAAAAATCCTGAAAATGGTTGCTGCAAAACACCCCACGACTATTTTAGACATTGCTACAGGCACGGGAGATTTAGCTATTTTATTTGCAAAAACTTCGGCAACAGAAATTATTGGTTTAGATATTTCGCAGGGCATGTTAGACATTGGAAAAAAGAAAATTGAAGCCCAAAAATTAGACACTAAAATTCAAATGGTTTTAGGCGATGGGGAAAACATTCCGTATGCCGATAATTATTTTGATGTGATTACAGTGGCTTATGGCGTTCGTAATTTTGAACATCTAGAAAAAGGCTTGTCGGAAATCTTACGTACCTTAAAACCAGGAGGCCAATTCATTATTTTAGAAACTTCGGTACCTACAAAATTTCCGTTTAAACAAGGGTATTATGTGTATACAAATTTTATCATGCCTACCATTGGTAAATTGTTTTCAAATGATAAAAAAGCGTATGCGTATTTATCTAATTCGGCACAAAATTTTCCATTTGGCGAAGTGTTGAACAATATTTTACGAAAAATTGGGTTTATAGAAGTAGTACATTTGCCTCAAACGATGGGTGTGGCAACTATTTATACAGCATCAAAAAAATAGCATGAAGAAACTGGTTTTTATCTTCCTTTTTACACAAATTGTAGTTGCTCAAGGCGGCATGTTTGGCAAAAATCCGATTATCAATAAAGAAAATTGGAACAAACAACGCGTACATTGGGGCTACTATTTAGGATTTAATAGTTTGGATTTTAAATTTGATTATTTATCGGTTGCCGAAGATATTCAGGTGCAAACATCGACGGGTTTTAATGTAGGATTAGTCGGAAATTTGCGTCTTAATGAGTATTTCGATTTGCGCTTTGAGCCCGGTTTATATATTACCCAACGCAATTTAACTTATCCAAACATTACCGATACTAGTGATCGTTTACGCGAAGTAAAATCGACTTATATCTTTTTTCCGTTATTATTAAAATACTCGGCATTACGTGCTGGAAACGTTCGTCCTTACTTAGTAGGCGGAATGTCAAAAGCTTTAAATTTAGGAAGTAATCACAAATTAAAAGAAGATAATTACAACGAACGCTTTAGAATGACGCAATGGACTAATTTCTATGAAGTGGGTTTTGGAGTGGATATTTACCTAGAATATTTTGTGTTTTCGCCATCCATTAGAGGAGTTTTTAGTGTAAACGACGAATTAATCAGAGACAACACCCCAGGAAGTCCGTGGACGGGAAATGTACAAGAAATGAAAACGCGAGGATTCTTTATTAATTTTACGTTTCACTAATACAATTACCGCTTAAACTCGCTCAAAATTATAGCGGTCGCAGTGGCTACATTTAAACTTTCGGTTGCTTGTAAATCGCCAAATCTAGGAATTGCAATGCGTTGCGAAACTAAATTTTCTATCACTTTTGAAATACCGTTGGCTTCATTTCCCATAACTATGATTCCTTCGTTCGGAAGTGTTTCTTTATAAATATTTTTTCCATTCATAAAAGTGCCAAAAACAGGTAATTTTGTTTCAGACAAAAGTTTTTCTAGGTTACCATATACTACATTAACTCGACTGATAGAACCCATTGTAGCCTGAACTACTTTTGGATTATACACATCCACAGATTCTTCAGAACAAAACAATGTTTTGATGCCAAACCAATCACATAAACGAATAATTGTTCCTAAATTACCTGGATCGCGCACATCGTCTAAAGCTACTAGTAGTCCTTTTTCTTCAAATGAAACAGCGGCCGGAATTTTAAAAAGTGCTAAACACTTATTAGGCGTAGTCAAAGCACTAATTTTTTGCAATTCAGATTCTGATATGGCATAAACTTTGCTTTTATCAACCGAAAACAGTTCGCTATTTGTAGTAAACAATTCAACCAATTCAAAATTAGAATCTAGTAATTCTTGAACTCCTTTTACCCCTTCTACAAAGAAAAGTTGTTCTTGTTTTCTATATTTTTTTTGTAGTAAACTGGTTATTCGTTTAATTTGGTTTTTACTAACCATAAAAATTGTATTTTTGACTAACTTTTAAAAAGTGCTTTGAGAAATAATTTACCAAAAATAACATTATTATTTGTAATCGGAACAATAATTTATTCGTGTTCGTTAGTAAAGCGTGTGCCCGAAGGAAAACAATTGCTTGCTAAGAACGAAATTATTGTCAATGAAAAACAAATAAAAGAAGAACGAATTAGCAATTTAGTGGTACAACAACCCAACTCGAATATTGGAGGTTTTCCACTGCGATTGCACTTGTATAATTTAGCCAAAAAAAATACCGATTCTTCCTACCAAGCCTGGTTAGACAAAAAAACCAATCGAAGAAAAAATTTAAAAAACTTTTTGTCTGACAAGCAAGTTGAACGTTTGGGACATTCATTTTTTGTGGGAGGATTGAGTAATTTCTTAAAAAAAACAGGGGAAGCACCGGTAATTATTGAATCGAAAAAAACGGAGATTTCTAAAGAACGCCTTTCCGGATTTTATTACAATAATGGCTTTTTAAAAAATGAGGTTAGTGTTGCTATTGATTCTATCGGAAATAAGAAAAGTAAAATTACGTATCGGGTTAAAACAGGAAAACCTTATTTTATTGATACCCTCTCAAGAGCTATAGAAACTCCCGCTTTAGATAGTTTATATACTCTTGAAGAGAATAAATCATTTGTCAAAAAGGGTACGCAATATTCTTATGCTAATTTCGACGCTGAACGCAAACGGATTACACAACAATTTAGAAATAGTGGCGTGTATCATTTTCAAGAAAATCATGTAAAGTTTGAAGCCATTACTGATGATTCGATTCAAAAAATGAACGTAGTTCTAAAAATTGAAGATCGAAATGTAAAAGAAGCAGATACTTTAACTAAAAAACCTTTTACAATTTACACTATAAGTCAAGTAAACATTTTCACTAATACCATCTCGAATAAAGAAAAAGATAAGGCAAAAGACAGTGCCATATACAACAATTACAATATTTATAGTACAGGTCGTCTTGCTTATAAGCCAAAAGCACTTACTAATGCCGTATTTATTGAAAAGGGAAGGCTTTTTAGTGATACCGACAGAACATTGACTTCAAAAGCATTGAGTAATTTAAAAATGTTCAATTATCCTAATATTGAATACAAACAAGACCCGAGCGATTCGACAAACACTTCATTGATTGCCAACATATATTTGATTAATAAACCAAAATTCAAGTGGACTCCTTCTATCGATTTAGCCACTTCAGATATTCAAGAATTTGGAATTAGCGGAACCATGTCGTTTACCTGGCGCAATGTTTTCAAACGAGCAGAAATTTTAGAAATTTCGACAAGAGGAAATTTTGGCTCTTCACAAGATTTAGCTAATCCAAACAATGTGTTTTTTAATATTTCTGAATATGGTGCCGATGTTAAACTAAATTTGCCTCGGATTTTCTTCCCAATTAACGTGAAGAATATCATTAGAAAAGAAATGTTTCCATCGACTCAAATGAGTACAGGAATTACAAACCAAAAAAATATTGGTCTCGACAAGCAAAGTCTTTCAGGAGGCATAAGTTATAGTTGGACTACAAACAACGCAAAAAACAATTTCAAATTTGAATTGCTTAACATCAATTATGTTCGAAATTTGAATGCAAACAACTACTTTAATGTCTATTTAAATTCGTACAATACTCTAAACAATCTTGCTCAAATATACAATACTAACCCCGAGTGGGTTTATAATGGAAATTTAACTAATGATGGCGCGGTCAATTTTATCAATTTTATTGAAAGTGGTGGCAGTCTTATTTTAACGCCTGCTGATGAAGACTATAAAATTATTCGAAGCATTGGAGAACGAAGAATTCGATTAATTGAAGATAACTTAATTGTTTCATCTAGTTTTGTTTTTAATAAATCTACAAAAAACAACCTTAATGATCGGAATTATTACAACTTTAAAGCAAAAATAGAATCGGCTGGAAATGTGCTTTCTTTACTAGGAAAAGGATTCAACCTAAATGAAGAAGTAAGTGATAATGGGACTAAAAAATTATTTGGCATTGAGTATTCTCAATACATCAAAACCGAAGTTGATTTTGTGAAGCACTGGGATTTTGGTAAGAAAAACACGCTGGCGATGCGTTCATTTGCAGGAATTGCGATACCTTATGGCAATGGTAATTCAATTCCATTTTCACGAAGTTATTTTTCTGGAGGATCAAACGATAATCGTGGTTGGCAAGCCTATAGTTTAGGTCCCGGCCGCAGTGGTGGGGTTTTAGATTTTAACGAAGCCAACTTAAAATTAGCCTTTAGTACCGAATTTAGATTTAGAATTGGCGGTAACTTATACAGTGCCTTTTTTGTAGACGCAGGTAATATTTGGAACGTATTAGATAATGTTGAAGATGAAGAGTATACATTCAATGGTCTTTCATCTTTAAAAGACATTGCAATAGGTTCAGGAATCGGATTTAGATATGATTTTGACTTTTTTGTCTTCCGATTTGATTTAGGCTACAAAACCTATGATCCGGCACGTGAAACTCAAGATCGCTGGTTTAGAGGAATTAACTTTGGAAAAACAGTACTAAATTTTGGAATTAATTATCCATTCTAATTTTATAAATTCTTATTTTTGCATTCTTATAATAAAAACATACAACTATGAGTCACAATATTAAACCAGGTGTTGCTACCGGAGATCAAGTGCAAGAAATTTTTAACTATGCAAAACAAAAAGGATTTGCATTACCTGCTGTAAACGTTGTAGGATCTAGTACAATTAATGGTGTATTAGAAACAGCGGCTAAATTAAATGCACCAGTTATTATACAGTTTTCAAATGGTGGCGCGCAGTTTAATGCTGGAAAAGGATTATCAAATGAACACCAAAAATCGGCTATTTTAGGAGCAGTTGCAGGTGCAAAACACATTCATACTTTAGCTGAAGCTTATGGAGCAACCGTTATTTTACATACAGATCATTGTGCGAAAAATTTATTGCCTTGGATTGATGGATTATTAGATGCTTCTGAAAAACATTTTGCAGAAACTGGAAAATCGTTATTCAGTTCTCACATGATTGATTTATCTGAAGAGCCAATTGAAGAAAATCTTGAAATTTCTAAAAAATATTTAGAAAGAATGAGCAAAATGGGCATGACTTTAGAAATTGAATTAGGAATAACAGGTGGTGAAGAAGATGGTGTGGATAATTCTGATGTAGATAGCTCAAAATTATATACACAACCAGAAGAAGTAGCGTATGCTTATGAAGAATTGATGAAAGTAAGTCCAAGATTTACCATTGCAGCTTCTTTTGGAAATGTTCATGGTGTTTACAAACCCGGAAATGTAAAATTGACGCCAAAAATTCTTAAAAATTCGCAAGAATACGTTCAAAATAAATTCAACACCAATGCTAATCCTGTAGATTTTGTATTCCACGGAGGATCAGGTTCTACTATTGAAGAAATTAGAGAAGCTATTGGATACGGAGTTATTAAGATGAACATTGATACCGATTTACAATTTGCATTCACTGAAGGAATTCGTGATTATATGGTAACCAAAGTAGATTATCTAAGAACACAAATTGGAAGCCCAGATGGAGCTGACAGTCCAAATAAAAAACACTACGACCCAAGAAAATGGGTTCGTGAAGGAGAAGTTACGTTCAACACAAGATTAGAACAAGCTTTTGCCGATTTGAATAACGTGAATACTTTATAAGCAGGAAGTTTGAAGTTTGAAGCAGGAAGTATTCCTCCCTCTTCCCTCTTCCCTCTTCCAACCAAAATTTAAAATTATGGCTTGGTTTAAAAGAAAAGAAAAAGGAATTACTACTGCAACCGAGGACAAAAAAGATGTTCCTAAAGGACTGTGGTACAAATCACCAACAGGTAAAATTATTGACCAAGATGAATTGGCAAGAAATCTTTGGGTAAGCCCAGAAGACGATTATCATGTTCGTATTGGTAGTAAAGAATATTTCGAAATTTTATTCGACAACAACGAATTTAAAGAACTTGATGCAAAATTAACATCAAAGGACCCTTTGAAATTTGAAGACACTAAAAAATACAGTGATCGTTTAAAAGATGTAATGGGTAAAACCAAATTGAATGATGCTATTAGAACAGCCGTTGGAAAATCTAAAGGGAAAGACCTTGTGGTTTCTTGTATGGATTTTGCGTTTATTGGTGGTTCAATGGGTGCTGTTGTAGGTGAAAAAATTGTGAGAGCTATTGATTACTCCATTAAAAATAACGTTCCTTTTGTTTTGATTTCAAAATCAGGAGGAGCCCGTATGATGGAAGCAGCCTATTCGTTAATGCAATTAGCAAAAACTTCGGCAAAACTGGCACAATTAGCAGAAGCAAAAATTCCTTACATTTCATTATGTACAGACCCAACAACTGGAGGAACAACAGCTTCTTATGCAATGCTTGGCGATATTAATATTGGTGAACCTGGGGCATTAATTGGCTTTGCTGGACCTCGAGTAGTAAAAGACACCACCGGTAAAGATTTGCCAGAAGGATTTCAAACTTCGGAATTCTTATTAGAACATGGATTTTTAGATTTTATTGTTCCAAGAAAGGAATTGAAAGACAAAATCAACTTATATATTGATTTAATTCAGAATCAAGAAGTTAGATAATAAATAATCCCGTTAGTAATTCTAACGGGATTTTTTTAAAAGGCTGCACGTAACGCTAAAATAAAGTTTTTTCCAGGTGATACTATCCCAGAACTATAGGGTCTATAACGCTGATCTGTTATGTTTTCGATACCTGCCGTTAGTGTAAAATTCTTATTTAGCTTATACATCGATTTTAAATTCAAGCTATACCAGCTAGGAGAATAAGGATTTCCATTACCATCAATTGCGTAAATTTCTTTTTTGCTTTTTTCTTCTTCGGCTAAATCATCAAAAGCTACTTCATCACTAAATTGCATATTGAATTCTACATCGAGCTTTGAATTCGCATAACCAATTCTTGAAACACCAAAAAAAGGTGCTGCATGTCGAGACGGACTTTTATCGCCATTGTCTAATTCTTCTTCTCCTTTTTGGAAATTTAAATCGGTAGAAAATCGAAAACCGGAAGGCATTTTTACCTCAACACCTGCCTGAATTCCATATACATTTGCTTTAGCTGCATTTTGAATAGCTTGCACTTGACTTAGTTCGCCGTCATACATGATTTGAGAAGCACCATTTAAAGTGAAATCTCTTCTAACTAATGCATTATCGAGTAACGTATAATACGTAGAAAAATCAATTTTTACATATTTACCAATTTGTTTTGCAATATTTAAATCGATGTTGTAAGCATATTCAGCTTCTAAATCAGGATTTGGAATAACAACCGAGCCAGGTTCAGAATCAAATACCTTTCCTACATCGTCTACATTTGGCGAACGAAAGGCTGTTGCTACATTTGAACTTATGATCCATTGATTGTTTGGTCTAAACACAAATCCAGCACTTCCAGTTAAAGACCCATTATTAATAGTTGCTGATGTAAATGGAAACGGATAAAACGTGGTATCAAAATCTGCATTCAAAATAAATACATTGTATCGCAAACCCGTTTGAATTTTTATTTTATCAGATACTTTATATTGATTATTAAGATAAACTCCTAAGGATTGCCAGGTTGCTTGTGGATATCTTGATGGTCCATCCTGACTTGTTCCAGCGACAATGTTTTGATTAATTCCGGTTGAAATTACATCGTTAAATACATATTCAACACCGTATAAAATATTATTTTTAGCTGTTGTTGCTTTAGTAAAATCGGAAGTAATTGAATACGCATGAACTTTTTCGGTTCTAATTTCACGATTCGGATTATTAATATTTCTACTCATTCTACTTTCTTCGAAAAACTGATAGGCAAATCGAAATGCCATTTCATCAAACAGTTTAGTTTTAGATTGATGCGTTATGTTTAAATTATTCATGATCCATTTTTGAGGACCATAATTAAACTCGCCATACCGAGGTAAACCGGCATTAGTATATCGAATATGTCGATCATAGCGCGAATAGCTGGAAGTTTCTGAAAAATGTAATCCATATTGAAAATCCCATTTTTCATTAGGTTTAAACCGAACTTTTTGCATCAAATTAATCTGTGAATAGGCTGTAGGTTTTTGAACCAATGGATCAGAATTAGTCACAACAACATCAGTTTCATTTTGTCTTTGTACATAAAAGGGACGTAAATATTCATCAGGTCCATGTGAACCCATGCGCAAATCATCAAAATCATTTGAACTAAAACTGGTAATAGTTGCCCAGTTTTTCCAACCAACATTCACATCAAAATGACCGGTTTTTTCATTATTAGCTGAGGAAAATCGAGAAACGGCATTTCCTGAAACTTTTGATTTAGAAGTAGCAGAAAATTGAGGAGTCAAGGTTTGAAAACTCATTACCCCACCAATTGCGTCGCTTCCATACATAACAGAACCTGGACCAAAAACTACTTCTGTTTGTTCTGTAGCAAAAGGATCTAAAGAAATTACATTTTGAATATTTCCACCTCTAAAAATAGCAGTATTCATTCTTACACCATCAATTGCATACAATAATCGATTAGTAGCAAAGCCTCTAATCATAGGACTTCCTCCGCCTTGCTGACTTTTTTGCATGAAGACTTTTCCAGATATGGTTAATAAATCAGCTGCCGTTTGCGGATTATGTAAAGCTACTTTTGTTGGTGAAATAACACTCACTTTTTGCGGAATATCTTTACTATTTTGTTTCCATCGGTTAGCCGAAATTACAACTTCTGAAAGCTCTTTACTTGGCTTTATGGAATCTTGCTCTGTTTGAGAAAATGCAACAACAGAACAGAAAAGTAATATATATTGGATGATTTTTTTCAAATTAGAAATTCTAGTCTCCAAATATACAAAAAAGTGCGTTACATTCCGCTTCGTATAGCTTCAACAGGATCTAATTTTGAAGCTGAAATAGCAGGTATAATTCCGGCTATTAATCCAATAAATGCCGCTAAACCAGAACCCAAAAGCATGTTAGCTGTGCTTAACACAAATTCAAAATCTAATGTACTGGATAAAATGAGTGCTATTATCCAAACTAAAAACATTCCAATTAATCCACCTATTAATGATAATATAACAGCTTCAAACAAAAATTGAAATAATATGAATTTATTTTTTGCGCCTAATGCTTTTTGAATTCCTATCAAATTGGTACGCTCTTTAACCGAAACAAACATGATGTTAGCAATTCCAAAACCACCCACTAATAAAGAAAATGCACTGATACCCCAACCAATAGCATTCATTTGCCCTACTATGTTATCAATAAAATCGGTAAATCCAGAAAGTACATTCATAAAGAAATTATCAATTTCACCGGTTTTAACACCTCTATGCACTCTCAATTTTTGTGCTAATTCGGCTTTAAATTCTTCTATATCAATTCCTTTCTCTGGTTTAATTAGAATAGCAGCGCGCAACGCATCATTTTCATCACCATACATTCTTCTCAAAAAATTTACAGGAAAAAATACTGCAACGTCATTACTATCGCCAAACATGCCTTGACCTTGTTTTTTTAACACACCAATAACCGTAAGTTTTTGGCCGTATAAACGAATTTTCTTTCCAATAGGATCGGTGTTTTCAAACAAGCCATTAGCTACTTCGCTTCCAATTACAATTACTGGACTTCCAGAGTTTGACTCGGCTGCATTAAAGAGACGACCTGATTCTATTTTAATCGGTTCAATATCAAAAAAGTCTTCGGTAGAAGGTTTTACGCGTATTGAATTAACTGTTTTGGATTCAAATTTGACACTTTCGTTTCGGGCAAAGAAATTAAACGAAATTTTATCAATACTTGGAATACTTTTTTTCAAAAATTCAAACTCATCGTAGGTTACTTTTGGAAATTGTTCGCGTTTCCATCGTGGTACTTCAGAAGGTCCAAAAGAAAAATTCATCAGATAAATGGTATTCATATCCATATCGCTCAAATCTTCTTTGATTTTTTTATCCATAGAGTCTACGGCAGCTAAGACTGCAATAATTGAAAAAATTCCGATGGTAACTCCTAACAATGAAAGAAGCGTACGCAATTTATTATTGCGCAAAGCATTGATTGCAAAGCTGAAACTTTCTGAAAGTAAACGTAAATATAAAAGCATAAATATTGAGCTATATAGTATAAGTAGATTAAATCACTAAAATGTTACAGTTTGAGCCATAAAAATACCCCAAAATAGTATTAAACTTTTTTGGGGCACAAAAAATGAATTTCATTTTTTCTAACTTCAAATATATTTATTCTACAACTATTTTTTTAGTTTGATATACATTATGAATGTCTTTAATTTTTACTAGATAAATACCTGTAACAAGATTTTCAACATTAATTTCTTGATTTGCAGAAATTGAATTATAATTTGCCACTAATTGACCCGTAATGGTATATATTTCAATACCATTTACCGTTTGATTTAATGCAAAACTATTTTTAACCGGATTTGGATAAATACTAATTTCTGGCTTAAAAGCATTGAAATCTTCCGAACTTAACGTTGAAGGCTGATTTCCAAATACTCTAAATTTACCCGCATTTACAGTCATTAAAGCTGTTGCACTAGTAATTGTCACTGGAGTATTGTTATCCATTAAATCGTACCATGTCATTGGGTAAGTATATCCATTGGTTGGAAAATCTGGATTAATTGTAGTATTACTGGTATCAAAATTTGCTAAAACCACCACGTATTTAAGTTGATTTGATGCTAGACTAGTATCAAAAATATGGATTCGCTGTTTAAAATTGCTTCCATCAGTACTCATGGTGTGATTTCCCACAAATACGGGTTCGCTAGTTTTTAGCTTAATCATTTTTGACCAATCGCTTAGTATTGAAATTCTTCTTGCATCAGCCAACCAATTACCTGTCCACTGCACTTGTTGTTTTTTGTCTAATTTACAATCCCCTGCTATTGTGGCGCTTTCATCATTAACACTACCGTCAAAACAAGTATAGATAGATTGACTATTACCTAATTCACCAAAATGCCATATCATTTTTGGTCCAGGAACTAAAATACTAGTTGCTCCAATGGCTCCCATTCGATTTAAAGCATTCGTTAAATTATTTCTTACAGGTAAAGTTCCAGATGTGTTTCCATAGGTTATGGCTTCATACATCAATCGGTCTTTGTCATGACTCTCTGGATAGCCTAATAAACGTTTTCCTGTGAAACCACGACTAGTATGTGACATTCTTGAAATGCTTT
Source organism: Flavobacterium sp. (assembly GCA_017983975.1). GTDB lineage: Bacteria > Bacteroidota > Bacteroidia > Flavobacteriales > Flavobacteriaceae > Flavobacterium. The sequence continues at coordinate 5,110 of JAGOAL010000012.1, read as the reverse complement.
GCCCTGAAAATCCTAACGCAAGCTCTTTGTATTGAGTAAACAATTCGCCCCACATCATGATTCCTTTTCCTTCACCAATTCTATAATTTGCCCATTCTTGTTCTTCTGAATCGCCCCCAAGATGTTCAAAAATAACATAATGGTCGTTATCTAAACTCCATGAATAATCGGCATATTCTTTTAAAACATCAATTCGATCTTGCTGACGAGCATTTGTACACGTTTGATCGCCCGCAGTACAGTTTTGGGTAAACCCTTTGGTCAAATCCCATCTAAAACCATCAATCTTATACTCGTTAATCCATTGTTTAATTGTTTGTTTAACATAATCTCTTGTAAAAGTGGAAGCGTGATTAAAATCTTCACCCACGCTATAACTGTGTCTAGCAACTGTATTAAAATATGGATTTTCTGAACTTGGCCCACCCCAACCATCGCCATCTGAATCATTCATCCACATTCTTACCATTGGGTTTCTACCAAAAGCATGATTAAATGCTATATCTAAAATAACAGCAATACCATTTTGATGGCACACATCTACTAGTTGTTTAAATTTTTCTGGGGTTCCATAAAATTTATCTAATGCCATGTGAAAGGCGGTGTTATATCCCCAACTTTCGTTGCCTTCAAATTCCATAACCGGCATTACCTCGATAGCATTAATTCCTAAATCTTTAAAATACTGAATGCGATTGATGACATCCTGAAAATTTCGATTGGCATCAAAATCTCTGATTAATAATTCATAAACAACTAACTTGTCTTTATTTGGTTTTGTAAAATTTGCTACTTGCCAGTTATACGGTGTTTGACCTGTTTTTAACAACGTAACTTCGCGCTCTTGACCAGCCGGATAAGATGGTAAATTTGGATAGGTTGAATTTGGAATATCAATATCATCCCATGGAGAAAGAACCGTTGTAGAACATGGATCGGCTACTTTTACTAACGCTGGAGAATTAGCGATTGGTGTTTCATCTACCACCCAATATTGATAAGAATAATTAGTTCCAGCCACTAACCCAGTAAGTTCTAACCAAAACTTTCCTGAAGTAGGATCTTTCTTCATTGCGTAACTACTGGTTGGACTCCAACTGTTAAAACTACCTGCTACAAACACATAATCTTTTAACGGTGCATCCAACACTAAAGTAGCTTTGGTATTGTCTGAAGTGCTATAATTAATTCCGTTTACTAACCCATTTGGGATGGTAACTGATGCAGTATTTGGATTCACTAAAACAGTAAAATTTTTAGTAACCGTTGTTGCGCCTTGTGTTACTTCCAAAGCATAATACTGATTGGATGTAATATTTGTGTGATTATAATTATAGGAAGAAACTCCCGTTGCAGAATTTAAAGTAGTTCCATTACTTTTTAGGACATAATTTACGGTTCCATTGGTATTAGTAGCTGTAACTGAACGAGAGGCTCCGCTATTTAAAATGGTTGTACTATTTTGTAAAGGTGCAGTTAAATTAACCTGAAAAGCGCCGACATTTATTTCCAAATTAGTTGTTTGAGTATAAGGAGCTGAGGCACTTCTAAAAACTACATTAATTTTACTGATGGTTCCCGAAGTGATTCCAAAATAACTTTGTATAGTTGGGGTTAAATCTAATTTGTAAGTTGTACCTGACACCAAGGTTAGTGCTGGTTGAATAGAATTATTACCCCACATACCAATTACTCCTTGCCAAGCGTTACCATTCAAAGTAACACCAATATGAGCATAAATTGTTCCCGTATAAGAGGCTAGCCCTGTACCTGTTTTATTAAATAATAAAGTTGCAGAACTTGTTTGCTCAGGTGTAGTTCCTCCTTGCCATGATAATTGTGAATAAGAATTTATTGTAACAAACAATAAAGCAAAAAGTACTAATTTTTTCATAGGTTTTTCTTTATGTAAAAAAGGCTGACCGTTTGGCCAGCCTTTTTAACTATTAATTTATAATACTTCAACCACTTTAGTATTACTATTTATTCTAAATATTCTAACACCTGTTGGACCAGTATATTTAAAATTAGAATCACCGTCTGCGGCATTTTCCAATTCAGAATCAATTGTGTATCCATTAGTTATGTACCAAGGATAATTTCTATCTCCTAAGCCCCAGCTATCTGTACCATCATTTCCTAAAAAAACTCTAAAAGTCCCATTGTTAGTTAAACGAACTGCAACTTCATAAACTCCATTTGCAACTTCACCAAATTCTGTTTCACTATTTCCTGACCAAGACCAACCACCTGGGGTTGCGGCACCTACTAACCAATCTGATGTTGGTTCAAGCTCAACATTACCAGAAGTTAAAGTTCTTTTTGCTATGTTAATAGTTTTATTATTACTATCTATTGTAACTTTATATTTACCAGCTGGTCCTAGATTAGTAAAATTATGATCACCATCAGCAGCATCTGCTAAAGTTGAAACAATTTTATACCCCTCTGCTATATACCATGGATGATTTCTACCAGACGACCAATCTCCTTCTGTTGTAAAAAATCTAAATGTTTTATCAGAACCATTCAAGAAATCTGCAGTCATTGTTAATACTCCGTCATCACAAAGCAATACTCTCGGTGTTGCCCAACCCCATCCAGATTGAGATAAACCAGCACCTACTGCATATTGATTTAAACAACCAAAACATGTTACAAAATAATTCACTGTATTTGAATAAACTGGTTGGCTTCCGCTTGTTCCTGTTGTTGCTTTAACTCTTAAATTAATACCTGTGCGAGTAAAAGGTGTGGCGCCAGCTTCTAAACATTTTGTATTAAATTCTTCTGTTAAAAATCTTGCATTTAAATTTGTAGTTGAACCTAAATCAATAGGAGAAGCAAAATCTGTCCCATCAAGTGCAATTTGTACTGTATATGTAACAGAAGTAGGAGTTGTATAATCCATTGGTGACCAAGTAATTGCCAATGCAGTATTGGTAAGTGTAGTTTCAGATAATATAACTGATTCACCTTCTGATGGTGTTGTTATTTCAAAAGAACCATTTGGAATTGAAAACATAAAATCTTCATCGTTTTCACATGAAACTCCTGCAATTAGCAAAAAAGCTATAGTTGATATTTTTAATAAATTTTTCATTTTATTATATTTTTAAATTAATAACCTGGGTTTTGAGTTAAATTAGGATTTGCTTGTAAAGCTTGAACTGGAATAGGGAACACTTTATAAGTACTTGGAATTGAAGCTCCATTTAGAGCATTTCCTTTCCAAGGCCATAAATAAGAACCACCTGTAAATTTACCAAATCGAATTAAATCTGTTCTTCTATGACCTTCTAAATTAAGTTCTCTAGCTCTTTCATCGATTAAAAAGTCTAAGGTTAAGTCTCCCGCAGTAATTTGTGAAGCATGAGATCTTTCTCTTACATCATTAACATAATCTACAGCTTCAGCCATAGAACCTCCAGTTGCCCCTCTAACCACACACTCAGCATACATTAAATAGGCATCTGCTAAACGGAATAAAGGAAAATCTGTTCCAGAAAAACCTGTCGGAGTCGAAGTACCTATGAAGTTTGAATTTCTAAATTTGATTGATGGATAACCATTTGACCATTCTTTATAATCTGTCATTTCAAAAGTATGACCCGTTGTCCAAAATAAATCTGCTCTATCATCTGTAGACGTAGATAAATTTCCAAATAAACCATACCAAGCTTTTGTAGCTCTATGCCCACCCCATCCGTCAGTAGCTCCATAGCTACTTAATGTCATTGTTGCTGAATTTAAACTACCATTAACGATGTAAGTTGTATTTCCATAACTTTGACTTACTAATGGATCAGCAATTAATGGATAAATAATTTCTGTTGAAGTATTATTATCTCCTGAAAAATTACTTCCAAAATTAGTAGCTAATCTATATCCACCTTCATCAATTACTTTTTTAGTATACGTTAATGCTTCTGTATATCTAGCAGTACCAGTATAAACCTCAGCGTTTAAATACAATTTTGCTAATAACATTCTAGCAACCGACTTATTTGCTCTTCCGTATGAATTTGACGCTGGTAACGAATTCTCGATCGCTAACAATTCACTTTCCACATAATCAAATAATTCTTGACGAGAAGCTTCAGGAAGTGGCGTTGAAGTACCGAAATTTTCTTCTGTAGCTAACACCCCTTTACCAAAACAATCAATTAAATAATAATAAGCTAATGAACGTAAAAAACGAACTTCACCAACTACTTGCTCTTTATTTGCTACATCTACATTTTGAAGAATCAATAGCAAATTGTTACATTGAGGAATAGTATAGTAAGCACGATTATACAAATATCTAAAGAATTTGTTGTTCTCATCCCAGTTAGATGTAGTGGTTAACTGATCAAGACCGTTATCTCCCCATCTATTTTTCATACCATCTGCAGTCATTTCTTGAAGATTAATAATTCCTCTTAAAAATGGAGATTCTCCTGGATCATCACTAATATCGGAACTACCAGGTCCGTTTGGTCCTGACAAAGCAAATGAACCATATAGTTTAGACATAATACCAGTAATAGCATTAGGATCTTGTTGTAGCAATTGTTCTAATGACAACTCTACCTTTGGTTCTGTGTTCAAATCATCTGTACAAGCAGCTAGTCCTGCAAGTAAAAAAATACTTAAACTAAATAATTTAATTTTTTTCATATTTCTTATTTTTAAAAATCTAAGCTTAAACCAAAAGTATACACTCTTGGTCTTGGATAAAAATTATTATCAATTGAATCAAAATTTTCAGGATCTTGACCGGTATATTTAGTTACAACAAATGCATTATTTACCCCAGCATAAACTCTCATAGAAGCTGTCTTGTAGAATTTATTAAAACGATATCCTAAAATAATGTTTTCACAACGTAAAAATGTAGCATCTTCTAGGAAATAATCTGAAAAGGTAGTATTACCATTCATATTTGTAAAGTTTGCATCTGCAGCACCTGAATAAAAATCAAGTACATTAGATAAACTATTAGTATTTACTGGTCTTGCTCTATCAACCCATCCTGAAGTTAACTTTCTTGAATTATAAACTTGTCCTCCGAATTGACCCCTAAAACTTGAACTTAAATCCCAATTTCTATAAGAGTAATTTAATC
>JAGOAL010000041.1 GCA_017983975.1 Flavobacterium sp. | reverse complement strand
TAAGCCATGTTAGTAAAAGTTTATGGAAGCGCCGTCTTTGGCGTAGAAGCCACCACCATTACTGTAGAAGTAAATATCGATAAAGGAATCGGCTACCACTTGGTAGGTTTACCCGATTCTGCGATAAAAGAAAGTAGTTATCGCATAGCTGCTGCATTAAAAAATAACGGGTATCAATTGCCAGGTAAGAAAATCACCATCAACATGGCTCCGGCCGATTTACGAAAAGAAGGTTCTGCTTATGATTTAACGTTAGCGGTTGGAATTTTAGCAGCTTCTTCCCAAATTAAATCAGAAGATATTCACAATTACGTCATTATGGGTGAATTATCGCTCGATGGCGGTTTGCAACCTATCAAAGGAGCTTTATCCATTGCCATCAAAGCAAAAGAAGAAGGTTTTAAAGGATTGATTTTGCCGTTTCAAAACGTAAAAGAAGCTGCTATTGTTGACGGAATCGATGTGTATGGTGTTGAAAATGTGTTAGAAGTTATTCATTTTTTTGAAGGAAAATCGGCATTGTTTCCAACGAAAATTGACACAACTGAAGAGTTTAATAAAACATTAGATTTTCCTGAACACGATTTTTCGGATGTGAAGGGACAAGAAGGTATTAAACGTTGCATGGAAATTGCTGCGGCTGGCGGACATAACATTATTTTGATTGGTCCACCAGGTTCTGGTAAAACTATGTTAGCCAAACGATTACCTAGTATTTTACCTCCCATGACCATGCGCGAAGCATTGGAAACTACTAAAATTCATTCGGTAGCAGGTAAAACAAAAGAAGTTGGATTAATGGCGCAACGCCCTTTTAGAAGTCCGCATCATACGGCTTCAAGTGTTAGTTTAGTTGGAGGCGGGAGTTATCCGCAACCGGGAGAAATTTCATTGGCACATAATGGCGTATTATTTTTAGACGAATTGCCCGAATTTAAGCGTGAAGTTTTAGAAGTCATGCGCCAGCCATTAGAAGATCGGGAAGTGACCATTTCTCGTGCTAAATTTACCATTACTTATCCGTCGTCATTTATGTTGGTTGCCAGTATGAACCCAAGCCCTGGTGGCTATTTTAATGATCCAAATGCGCCAGTGAGTTCATCGCCTATGGAAATGCAACGCTATTTGAGTAAAATTTCTGGGCCTTTATTAGATCGAATTGATATTCATATTGAAGTTACACCTGTTCCGTTCGAAAAATTAACAGAAACACGTAAAGCGGAAAGCAGTGCAGAAATTCGAAAAAGAGTAAGTACTGCAAGAGCAATTCAGTCAACTCGATTCGAAAATTATGAGCATATTCATTATAATGCACAAATGAGTAGCAAATTAATTAGAGAATTTTGTACTTTAGACGAGGTTTCTTTGCAATTATTAAAAACAGCAATGGAACGATTAAATTTATCGGCTAGAGCCTATGATCGCATTTTGAAAGTTGCTCGAACAATAGCTGATTTGGAAGCGTCAAATTCTATTCAATCCCATCATATTGCAGAAGCTATTCAATATCGTAGTTTAGATAGAGAAGGGTGGTTGGGTTAAAAAAAACAAAAGCTATGAGGTCTTTTTTCATTTTTATTTTACTAGTAAATTGGTGTTTTTCACAAGAAATACCAAAAGTGACATCAGGTACAATTGAACGAATTGAGAATTTTAAATCAAAATTTGTAACAGAACGAAATATTGATGTTTGGTTACCGCCCAATTATTCTACTATTCAAAAATTTGATGTTTTATATATGCATGATGGTCAAATGTTATATGATGCAGCACAAACTTGGAATAAGCAAGCCTGGGAAGTAGATGAAGTTATGGACAAACTTATTGCAGCACAAGAAACAAAACCTGTTATTATTGTTGGAATTTGGAACGGCGGAAGTACCCGTCATTTTGATTATTTTCCGCAGAAACCATTTGAAACGCTTTCTAAAAAACAACAAGATTCTATTTATAATTTAAATCGTTCAGAAGGTGTAAAATTGTTTAATGGAAAGGTTAGTTCTGATAATTATTTGAAATTTATTGTACAAGAATTAAAGCCAATAATAGATCAAAAATATGCTGTTTATACAGATTATGAACATACTTTTATTGCTGGGAGCAGTATGGGCGGATTAATTTCGATGTATGCTATTTGCGAATATCCTGAGGTTTTTGGTGGCGCAGCTTGTATATCAACCCATTGGCCAGGTATTTTTCATGTAGAAAATAATCCGATACCGAATGCTTTTTATCAATATTTAAAACAGAATTTACCCAATCCAAAAGATCACAAACTCTATTTTGATTTTGGAACAGCTACCTTAGACGCATTGTATGAACCGCTTCAAAATGAGGTAGATTTAATCATGAAAGAGAAAGGATATGACTCAAACCATTGGATTACCCAGAAATTTGAAGGCGAAAATCATTCAGAATTAGCTTGGCAAAAAAGATTACACATTCCGTTTCAGTTTTTATTTGGAAAATAATTATTCGATAAATGTATAAAAACGCGCTCCTTTTAATACCGGATTTTCGGTTTCAATTTTATCTAATATAAATTCATTTTTTGCTTGTAAAATTGATGTTTTTAATTCTTTTTTGTGTAATTTTTCATAGGTTTCAAAATCAATTGAGGTTCGAGATTCTAACATTTGAAAAAGATTGGTTTTAAGAATTTGTTCTTTCCAAAGTGATTGAATTTTCCCTTCAAATACTTTTGATTTTGAACCACTACCATACGCAATAAAGCCTACTTTTTCAGTGCTTAGCTTTTTATTTTCTTTAGCGGCATAGAATAAAGCTGAAAGCATTCCTAAGAAAATAGAGCCAGTATATATATTCCCAACTTCTCCCGAAGCAATTTCAGTGGGATAAATTTTATCGTTAACTAAATTGAGGTACTCTTTGGATTTTGATAATGCCTTTATTTTATCTTTATTAGTTTCACCTTCTTGAACGGCGACTAAATGTTGATTTTCATTTGCAAATAGTTCAATAAATGTTCGTCTTCCTTGAAAACAATAGGGAAGGTGCATGAAAATAAAATCCCAATTATTAAAAACAGGAGATTGCTGGTCGCTCTCTTTTTTATAGTGATCATAGGCTTCTGTAATTCTAGAAATGTAACAATTGTTAGAATATTGACCATCAAAAACGGGTTGGTCTTTTACAATTGTTATTTCAGATTCAAGAACATCAAACCAATTTTCATTTTCATTATTTCCTGTAATTGCTGCTTTTTGAATGGTTTGCTTGGGTTTAAAAAAATCAAACACACCTGAAGTAGCTACGCCTGTTTCATTTGAAAGTCCTATTATTCTTGGATTTGAAGTCACAAGCATTGCGATAGCGCCAGCACCTTGGGTATATTCTCCAGTTGAATTTAAATCATATTTTGCAAAATCTGTAGCAATTACAATGGCTTTTTTTGAAGGATTTAATCGAATATAATCCACACAACTTTGAAGAGCGTCAACCGCCCCAATACAAGCAAAGGTTAAATCTACAACATCACAATTTTGAAAAACATTCGCCCCTAATTTTTGCTCAATTAAACTAATTAGATAAGAAGCAATTGGTTTAGAATTATCAACACCGCTTTCGGTTCCAACATAAATTTTTGCAATTTCATTAAGATTAATTGATTCCTGTTCTAGCAATTTAAGAAGTGCATTTGCGCCCATAGTAATAACATCTTGCTGCACATCTAAAAAACTCATCTTCTGTAATCCCAATCCTTTTGTGAGTTTGTCGGCTTCAATATTGCGGTTCTTGGCTAATTCTTGAATTGATAAGTATAATTTTGGTATATCAAATTGAATGGCGTCTATTCCTACTTCCATGTTGGTTTAATTTTAATTATTCAAAATTAAAAAAGGTATGTTCAATAATACTTGAACATACCTTAAAAATTTTAAAATTTGATTCGATTTACGAATTATGCAATTACAATAGTTAATATTCAGATATTGATAATATACGGTTGTAAATTCTGATTTTTTTTCAATAGTATTTTAAAGATTATTCTATGCCAATTTCGTCTATTGGTGATGTGTTTTGAAATCCTACAGACTGCGCATAAATGGCATAATACATAGAATATAGGTATGGAACTGTAAAAATGATTCCGATACACAATGCGAAAATTCCTAGAAACATTCCAATTCCAGCGATTAACAATGCAATTGCAATGATAAATGGTTTTTTAATAAACAATTGAATACTGTTAGTAATGGCTTCAGTATAATTTTGTTCGCCATAAATAATTAATTGAATAGTAAAAACGGTAAATAATCCAATAATAATTTGAATGATTGAATTCATAAATTCATAACCAAGCAAACTAAAACTTGCGGTTATTACTGCGGTTGTAAATCCTATAACTAAATAGCTCATGAAGATTTGTTTAAAAATAGCACCTTTATAAAAATTAAATAAATCACTTACACCAAATTCTTTATTGGTTTTAGCCAAGTGATTAATATTTATAAAACCTGCAGTAATTGGGGCAAACAACGCACTAAATAGCATAGTTACAACAGCATTTCCTATAATAAAAGTTGTATCGGTTGCAAGACTTTCAAGAGATGTCATGGTTTCGGTGAAATTTGAAAATCCGAAAAAGGCGCCTAAAATCCCTAAATAAAATACTATCATAACTACCGAAATGATAATCATACCAAGGCCTGCAATTAAAAATGTTTTTTTGAAGGTAGCAAAACTTTCATCAATAAGTTTGCCTAAATCTAACGAATAGCCGTTACGTACTTTTTGTTCAATAATGTTTTTCATAGTTTGTTGATTAAATAGAATCCCAAAGTGAATCTTTAGGGGGTTTTGCTATAAAAGTAAAAATTTCTTTTGAAACAGGATGCATTACTATTAATTTTCTTGCATGTAAATGTATACCTCCATCTGGATTACTTCTGTCAAAGCCATATTTTAAATCCCCTTTAATAGGGCTGCCAATAGCTTGTAATTGCGCTCTAATTTGATGGTGTCTTCCGGTATGCAAATCAATTTCTAACACAAAATAATGATCTAATTTTTTTATGATTTGGTAAGAAAGACTCGATAATTTACTTTCTGGAACTTCTTTTGAATGTGCTTTTGAAGTATTATTTTTTGAATTCCGTTTTAAGAAATGAGTAAGTGTGTCTTTTTCTTTTGGAGGACCGTTTTTAACCACCGCCCAGTAGGTTTTTTGTGTTTCTCTATTTTTAAAAGAGGCATTTAAGCGTTCAAGAGCTTTAGATGTTTTTGCAAAAACTACAATACCTGTCGTAGGACGATCAAGACGATGAACCACGCCTAAAAATACGTCTCCAGGTTTATTATATTTCTCTTTGATATATTCTTTAACAACATCTGAAAGGGGTTTGTCACCTGTTTTATCACCTTGAACGATATCGCCTACACGTTTGTTAATCACAATAATATGATTGTCTTCGTGTAAAATTTGCAGATTACTTTTAGTGGAAACTATTTTTTCGGTCAAAATTTATTAATTATAGGTCACTAAATTAATATTGCTCATTTGCATTTGGAAAATCTTTCGATTTTACATCGGTAACATATTGACCAATTGCAGTTGACATTTCTTCAAATAAATTCATGTATCTTCTTAAAAATCTTGGGCTGAATTCATGTGTCATCCCAATCATATCGTGTAATACTAAAACTTGTCCATCAACACCACTTCCAGCGCCAATTCCTATTACGGGTATTGAAATACTTTGTGCTACTTTCTCTGCTAAATGTGCTGGAATTTTTTCTAATACCAAAGCAAAACAACCCAGTTTTTCAAGCATTTTAGCATCTTCTAATAATTTTTCAGCTTCAGCATCTTCTTTAGCTCTAACTGTGTAGGTGCCAAATTTATAAATAGATTGTGGAGTCAATCCTAAATGACCCATAACAGGAATACCTGCATTCAATATTTTTTTTATGGAAGCAGCAATTTCACTTCCGCCTTCAAGTTTTACTGCATGTCCGCCACTTTCTTTCATAATTCTAATGGAAGATCGCAAGGCTTCTTTTGGATCCGATTGATAACTTCCGAATGGCAAATCCACAACAACCAAAGCTCTTTCACAAGCTCTAACCACACTTGAAGCATGGTATATCATTTGATCAAGCGTAATAGGTAGTGTAGTTTCATGTCCGGCCATTACATTACTTGCAGAATCACCAACCAGAATTACGTCTACCCCAGCGGTATCTACAATTTTTGCCATTGTAAAATCATATGCGGTAAGCATGGAGATTTTCTCTCCATTCATTTTCATATCGATTAATGATTTTGTGGTAATTCTTTTATAATCTTTTTTAGCTACAGACATTTTTCTACTATTTTTGATGTAACAAAATTAACTTTTAAATACTTATAATAAAAACCAAATTATGAAGAATTTACTTATTATCATATTATTTGTGATTAATTTGCCTGTAATAGCTCAAGAATCACATCCTAAAAAAGTGGTTGAAGATTTTTTTACTGCCTTTCATGCAAAAGATACAATTACATTAAAAGAGTGGTGTCATCCCGAAATTATTATGCAAACTATTGCAAATACTAAGGAAGGTAACAAGTTAGAAGCAAATGATTTTTCAGGATTTTTAAAATCGATTGCTTCGATACCAGTAAACATGAAATTTGAAGAGCGAATTTTAAATTATAATGTTCAAATCGATGGTAATTTAGCTCATGTTTGGACACCCTATGAGTTTTACATCAATGAAAAATTCAGTCATATGGGAGCTAATTCTTTTACATTGTATAACGATAATGGCAAATGGCAAATCATTCATTTAATTGATACACGTAGAAAAAAATAAATATCAAAAAAAAGAGTTAATTTCTAAACTCTCAGTATATTTGCATTCGAAAAATTAGAATACAAATACGTGTATTAGTCGCATAAATCAATTTCAGATCATTATATCTAGAATGCACTTTTGTGAACCCATCTATTTTCTATTCTAGATTAAAGTTAGCTAATTATTTTCCAATTTTATGGGACATTCAACTACACAAAAAGTTACAGCAGCAACGTTATTAGTAGCCTTAGGGATTATTTACGGAGATATAGGGACAAGTCCTTTATATGTAATGAAAGCAATCGTTGATAAACGAGTGATATCAGAATTATTAGTTTATGGTGGTATTTCATGTGTTTTTTGGACACTTACTTTTCAAACTACATTTAAATATATTATTTTAACATTAAACGCTGATAACCATGGTGAAGGAGGCGTTTTTTCGTTATATGCTTTAGTAAAGCGATTTGGTAAAGGACGATTAGTTATTCCTACAATCCTAGGAGCAGCAACACTTCTTGCGGATGGTATTATTACGCCACCTATTTCTGTTGCTTCTGCTGTGGAAGGATTAGAAGTTATTATTCCGGATATTCCAACTATACCAATTGTTATTGCAATTTTATCGGGAATATTTTTATTTCAACGCTTTGGAACTCAAAAAGTAGGGTTCTTTTTTGGACCTGCCATGGTAATTTGGTTTTCGATGTTATTCATTTTAGGATTTTCACAAATTATTAGTCATCCTGAAATATTAAAATGTTTGAATCCAATGTATGCTTATCGTTTATTAGTTGAATACCCACATGGATTCTGGTTGTTAGGAGCTGTTTTCTTATGTACGACAGGTGCGGAGGCCTTATATTCTGATTTAGGACATTGTGGAAAAAACAACATTAGAATTACTTGGATTTTCGTAAAAATATGTTTGGTTGTTAATTATTTAGGACAAGGTGCATGGTTAATGTCGGAGCAAAATAACTTTTTAGCTGGTAGAAATCCATTTTATAAAATTATGCCCGAATGGTTCTTGTTATTTGGAATTGCAATAGCAACAATGGCCGCTATTATTGCTTCTCAAGCCTTGATAAGTGGTTCGTTTACGTTGATTAATGAGGCGATTTCTTTGAATTTTTGGCCTAGAATTACCTTGAAAAATCCAACCAATAATAAAGGGCAAATTTATATTCCATCTATTAATTTAATTCTTTGGGTGGGATGTGTAGCGATGATTTTATATTTTAAAAATTCTGAGCACATGGAGGCAGCTTATGGTTTAGCGATTACGTTAGCCATGATGATGACTACATTATTATTGATGTACTACTTATACTATAGATTACGTTTCAATAAGTACATTATTTTAGTTATTTTCTTATTGTTTGCTTTTATTGAAATTTCGTTCTTTATTGCTAACATGAAAAAGTTTCCAGAAGGTGGTTTCGTGACTCTTATTATTTCTGGATTGTTTTTTATGGTGATGTATATAATTTTCTTTGGACGTAGATTAAATAATAATTTTACTAAGTATGTTCCTTTAAGCAATTACAGAGATTTATTGGTTGATTTATCAAATGATAGTACTTATACAAAATATGCTACCCATTTAGTATATCTTACAAAAGCAGATAAAATTTCAGAAATTGAAGAGAAAATCATGAAGTCTATTTTTGCTAAAAAACCAAAACGTGCAGATGTGTACTGGTTCTTACACATTAATAGAACTGAGGAGCCTTTTACACTTGACTATGAAGTTATTGAATTGATTAATGACAAAGTAATTAAAGTAAATATCAATGCAGGTTTTAGAGTGCAACCTAAAGTGGAATTATATTTCAAAAACATCATTAAAGATTTAGTTGAAAATAAAGAATTAGATTTACATATTAGACCTGATGGATCTTCTAAGTATAATGCTGAACCCGATTTTAAATTTGTAGTTTTAGAGAAATTTATTTCGTTTGAAAATGAATTTTCTTTTAAAGAAGGTTTCTTATTGAATTCGTATTTTAGTTTAAAAGGTCTTGGTGTTTCCGATGAGAAAGCATTTGGATTAGATAAAAGTGACGTTGTAATTGAAGAAATTCCGTTAATTTTTCATCCCGTAACTGACTTAGTTCTCAAAAGAAAATTACATATAAAAAATGGGGATTAATTTTATAAAGTTAACAATCCGCCATATTAACTGCAACAGCTAAACCACCTTCAGAAGTTTCTTTGTATTTTGAATTCATATCTTTTGCAGTTTGCCACATGGTGTTAATTACTTTATCAAGTGGAACTTTTGCATGTAAAGCATCAGTTTCTAATGCTAATTCAGCAGCGTTAATGGCTTTGATTGCACCCATCGTATTTCTTTCAATACATGGAATTTGAACTAAACCACCAATCGGGTCACATGTTAACCCTAAATGATGTTCCATTGCAATTTCGGCTGCCATTGTAACTTGCGCTGGAGTACCGCCCATCAATTCACACAAAGCTGCTGCTGCCATAGCACTCGAAACTCCAATTTCTGCCTGACAACCGCCCATAGCGGCTGAAATAGTAGCTCCTTTTTTGAAGATAGAACCAATTTCGCCAGCCACCATTAAAAATTGTTTGATTTCTTTTTCGCCCGCTTCGTGATTTTCAATTACTAAATAATACATTAAAACCGCTGGAATAACTCCCGCACTTCCGTTAGTAGGTGCTGTAACTACACGGCCTAACGAAGCATTTACTTCATTTACTGCCAAGGCAAAACAGCTTACCCATTTTAAAATCTGACGAAATTTAACTTCGGTTTGTCTTATGATTTGCAACCACGAATACGGATCTTCATACGGTAAAACGCCAATTAAGTTTTTGTGCATGTCATAGGCTCTTCGCTTTACATTTAATCCACCTGGAAGAATTCCTTCAGAATGACATCCAATGTACATGCATTCCAACATCGTATCCCAAATGCGAAGTAATTCGTTGTGAATTTCTTCTTCGCTTCGCATGGTTTTTTCGTTTTCGTAAACGATTTCAGATATTTTTTTATTTTCCGATAAACAGAAAGCCAATAATTCATCTGCTTTTTCAATTGGAAAAGGAAAAGTATGTAAAATTTCTTCTTTGTGGTGGTCTTCTTTTTCTTTAACTACAAATCCACCACCGATAGAATAATAGGTTTCTGTATATGTTTCGGTATCGGTTTTAGCTGTAAAAGTTAATCCGTTAGCATGAAAAGGTAAAAAGTTTCTATTGAACACAATATCCGTTTCAAAACAAAACGGAATTAAAATTTCATTCCCTAAGAAAATCTCTTTTTTGTTTTTGATGGCCGAAATAATCACATCAATACTTTCTACAGGAATATATTCTGGGTCAGCACCGCTTAAGCCTAGCATTACGGCTAAATCTGTTGCATGCCCTTTTCCAGTTAATGATAAGGAACCATATAAATCTACTTTGACACCAATTACGGTATCAATTAGGTTGCGTTCGCGCAATTCTTTTAAAAATTGTTCGGCAGCACGCCATGGTCCAAGAGTGTGAGAACTTGAAGGTCCAACACCAATCTTTAACATATCAAAAACGGATATACATTCCATAATTTTATTTCTTTACTACAGCAAATATAGTCTTTAAAATTGAATTTATACAACTCCGATTACAGTTCAAAAGTTAAAAAAAAATTGAATTAATAACATAAAATTAGGATTCGAATCGTGAAATTTTTAGTTCTTTTGCAAAAAAAAGTAATGCCAATAAATAAGTATTTTTTGTCCGCTTTATCTGCCTTTATTATTTGGGGATTTTTTAGTTTGGCTTTGAAACCTTTAACGAATTATGCCTCACTTGATATTTTATTCTTCCGAGTTTTTATAGCTACGGCTTTCTTATTGGGAATTAATTTAATTTTTAGAAAATCAGTTGTTCTAGAAGCGAAGAAAACTTTTAAAAAACTTTCCAAGAAAAAACAAAAATCAGCAGTAATCATGACGGTTGTTGGTGGACTTTTATTAGTATTGAATTGGTTTTTATTTATCTATGCGGTGAATCACGTGAGTTTACAATCAGCTTCGTTTGCTTATATTATTTGTCCCATTTTAACCACTGTCTTAGCGTTTGTATTATTGAAAGAAAGAATTGATTTGTGGCAATGGATTGCAGTAGGATTGTGCGTAATTAGTTGTATAATATTATCTTATGGAAATTTCAAAGATTTGATTTACAGCGTAATCATCGCTTTAAGTTTTGGATTTTATTTGGTTTCCCAACGGAAGAATAGTGATTTTGATAAATTCTTGGTGTTAACCATTCAAATGGTAATTTCATCGGTTATTTTATTACCGTTTTATCCTAGTTTTGGTGGCTCTATCCCAACCGAGTTTTTGTTTTATGGTTTACTTTTAATTATAGTAATTGTTTTTACCATTATTCCATTGTTCCTGAATTTATATGCTTTAAAAGGATTGAACTCTTCAACTGTTGGCATATTGATGTATACTAATCCCTTGATTCATTTCTTTTTAGCCATTTTCTATTTTAAAGAATCTGTTTCAATTGCACAAATTGTTTCTTATTCCTTGATTTTGATTTCTATCTTGGTTTTTAACTTGACGAATTTTAAAAATCTAAGACATAATAGAGTTAAAAAACAACTATAAAACGACATTTTGTCAGTGTTTTGAACCTGACAAAAGCTGTTTTCTGTCAATTTCCCTTATTTTTCGTAATGGCACAATCCTTGAATTAAAGACATCGAGTTTAAAATTGAAATTTAAAATCTAACAAGTATAAAAATGAGCAAAATTATTGGAATCGACTTAGGAACAACCAACTCATGTGTGGCTGTAATGGAAGGTGGAGAACCTGTTGTAATTGCAAACGCAGAAGGAAAAAGAACAACACCATCTGTTATTGCATTTGTAGAAGGTGGCGAAATTAAAGTTGGAGATCCGGCAAAAAGACAAGCAGTAACTAACCCAACAAAAACGATTGCTTCTATAAAACGTTTTATGGGTAACAAGTATACTGAAAGTGCAAAAGAAGCTTCAACAGTAGCTTACAAGGTAGTAAAAGGGGACAACGATACACCACGTGTTGATATCGATGGTCGTTTATACACACCACAAGAATTGTCTGCAATGACACTTCAAAAAATGAAAAAA
>JAGOAL010000040.1 GCA_017983975.1 Flavobacterium sp. | reverse complement strand
CAATAGAATAATACATTTTAATAGTATCTTGGTTAAATTCGTGATGAACTTTGATATTTTGACTTGGCTCCTCAATAATATAAGGCAACATCATTTCAAAATTTTGAGTCATTTTTTCCACTTCTAAGTTTAGTAATATGGTATCCGTTTTTTTGCCATCAGTTAAGCGTTCAATAAAAATTTCTTCTTTTATTTTAGCCTTCATTTTTGGCATCATTTGTTTAAAAGATTTAATGTATAAATCCTTATCAAAAATATTTTCCTCTTTAACAAAAACAATAGCCCCTGTTATAGGGACTATTGCTTTGTTTTGTGAGAAAATAAATTTAGAAATAATTAAAAAAGTTATAATAAAAATCTTCTTCATAATAATTAATTTTTTAGGAAAAATTATTTAAATATAGATAAAAGTTACCAAGACCTACCATAAATTTGGTCTCTTGGACCATCTCTTTTAACCCAGTCTTGAAATGAAATTTCTATTGGTCTATATTCAATTCCTGTAATTTCATTTTTCTCCAACTCATTTTTTAATCTTTCCGAAACCATGCCTTTAAAACCACCATTTGTAAAGAATCTAATATTAAAAAAATCTAAATTCATACTGTCTATATATGAAATATCTGATATAGATATTGAAAAAGGAAATTCCAAGGTATCTATTTTTTTTTGAAAATCTTTGAGATCATTTATTTCAATTGATTCCTTAACAATTTCTCTAGTTAAGCTATTTTTCAAAGAAAAATTTGTTTTTGAAAAATTTATGTACTGATAAGGGAAATCATAAATTTTAGCTTGCCAATAGTTATTGAATTGTGTGTCCTTTTGAAAAATACTAGTTTTAAAGAACTGAAAACCGTAACAATTAAATTGATTTAATATTTGTTTAAATTTATCGCTAATTAGATACCCAAAATTAAACCCAACATCACCAAGTACATCAATTAAATCAGTTTGTTTTGCATTTGCATATAAAACAACATTAGACAAAATAGGTTGAATTTCAATTTTTTCAAAAATAAATTTATCAATAAAGTTTGGCTCTTCATCTACATTACAATGATGTATAAAACCTTTAACTGGTGGATATTTCCCCAATATTTTTTCATTTAAACTTGTTTCTATTGCAAAATATTTCATTATGGTAAAATTATATTGTTTATAGGAGTTGATGGGTTATTAGCGATCCAAGTTCTAATCTGTTGAATTAAGTTTGTTAAAAAAGTATAACATTGTGCTGGTGTCGCATTAGGAAAATCTCTATTAAATTCGTCAAACTTTATTTGAATTACATTATCGTAATTTGCATGACTTCCATTATGAACAGCGTTACTCAACGGAATGCCATTTAAAGCTTCATTCATATGGAATGCATTACGTGATTTTGCAGCCTTTTGAACAATTTCTTTAGATTGTTTATTCCAAGGTATAATGTGATGAGCTTGTCTTGGGTCTACAGCACTTGTACCCATACCAAGTACCTTTCTTAATTGCGCTCTGTTTCCAAACGTTACAACATTTCCAACAATTTTCCAAGTAAGTTTTACTTTTGTAGCAACTGTGTAAGCAGTTGAACTAACATTGTTAATTCTAATAGCTAGTTTTGTTCCTGTAGCAGCCCATCCTGCTACTGGTACAGCACTTGCATAACTTAACGTAGCATTAACACCATCGCCTTCAATTGTATATAATACCCCATTTGTTAAATCTGCTAACTCCCCAATTAGTGGCACCAATCCAAAAATATCTAATCCTACATGAATTAAATCTTTACTTGCCTCCCAATATATTTTTGAATCACTCCAACTTGGATTTTGATACCTTAATATTGCGCATTTTACAGAGAAATAAGTTATTAATTGTTGCGTTACTATTGGGTCAGTTGTATTTAAATCTATATATTGATTTACTGATTCTAAAAATGCTTCATCTAAATCATTTTCAACTTTGTCTTGTATTTGAGCTTGTAGAACAAAATTGAAAGCATTATTATTAGATAAGGTATCTTGACGTGCCAAATCCATTAACTCTTTAACAAAAACTACATCTGCACCAGGCTGCTCCAAATAATCTACAATAATTTTTTGCTCTCTTGGAGATAAATCATCCCAATACTTTAATTGCTCAAGAGATAAACCTTGAAAAAAGTTGCTCACAGTTTCAGAAAATTCTATAGAATTATTTACAGGACTAGTATTTATAGAATTTGCCCCTCCTGTTCCGCCAGAACCTACATTACTTCCTGTATTTGTTGAACCCCCTGTGGGGCCAGAGCCAGTGGGTCCTGAACCACCACCATTAGATATCCCATCGTCAAAGCTAAAGCATTCTTCTGTCCAATTGTAGTAAGTTCTTCCGCAATTGGGACCCGCTATATGTTCAGGGCCAATACCACCTGTTCTTGTATTATTACAAACAAGTGTGTAAATCCAATGGCAAACAATTACCATTTTTGAAGTTTCACTTACAGTTGTATTGTTATACACTATAGGTGTAATTTCTCTATTGTAAGTAAATGAGTAGGAATCATCTGCTGAACTTGTAATGGGTGAAGTTAAATTGTACTTCATAATTACAGCTTTAGTAGTATTTGTTGAATCTGTTTGAATAACTAAGTTTTCAAAACTATTAGCATCAGTAGAATCGCGTGTTATTAAAAAGGTGTAAGAGGTTTCTCCGTTGTCTTCAATAACTTTTGCAGGTTTGTTAGCAATAGTAAACCCATATTCATTTTCCATAACAGTTCTACCTAAAGTAGCGGTAGTTAAGTTTTTTTTGCTTTTAGGCAATTTTGAAAATGAATTAACAAATCTTTTGTTTGTCATTAGTTCTTCAAATTTCATCTCATATAATTTGAGATTTGAATTGTGTTCATGTTGATGAATTGCTTCTTCTTGCAGTTCACAAGACGTCAAAATTATTCCTGTAAGGAATAGGAGCAGGGTGTTTTTTAAGATTTTTAGATTCATATTAATTATTTTAGGGTTATTATTATATGCCTGTATCATTTCATAAAAATGATTGAATAGCAATTGACTTCTTTTAAAAATATCTATCATAAAGCTATTAAGGGGGTATTTTCGGTTTTTTATAAAATTTCATAGTTCTGCGATTATTAAAAAATAACGCAGGCTAATTCTCAAATACTTCTCTAGAAAGCCCGACCAAAGGCAGTAACAAAAAGCAAAGGAACGCCTGCGCATATCGCAGACGTTTCTCTTTAACTCTTCCAATGTTACTTTAAATATGGTCGTATTTTCTAGATTGGAAATCGTAAAGCGAAACGCTATTTATAATGTGTTAATAATTTATTTTTTCATGTATTTTTTTGTAAAATAAAAGTCAATATAGTCTTTTTACTTTTTTCATAATATATTTATGTCTTTTGATTTGTGTTGCGAATATACTTAAAAATACGATTTCGATAAAATTATCATGAAAAAATCATATAAGATTGTATCAAATTTAACTTTTTATTGTTAAAACTGCATTTAAAACAAAAAGCATCTTCAGTGAAGATGCTTTCTAATGAGTTTTATAACTAGTTATTTTTCTTCTATATTCAACATTTGCCACAATTTATCTTTCAACTCTTGTAAACCTTGTTGCGCAACAGACGAAATAAATAAATAAGGTGTTCCTTTGAATGCTGCGTCTAATTGTTTTTTCAATTCTGCACGTAATTCATCGTCTAACATATCGCATTTTGAAATGACAATCAAACGATCTTTATCTAACATTTCTGGGTTGTAACGACGTAATTCATCCAGCAGAATTTCGTATTCTTTCTTAATATCATCGGCATCAGCTGGAACTAAAAACAACAAAGTTGAATTACGTTCGATATGACGCAAAAAGTAATGTCCTAATCCTTTCCCTTCTGCTGCTCCTTCAATAATTCCCGGAATATCTGCCATTACAAAGGATTGAAAATCTCTATACGCTACAATTCCTAAATTAGGTTTTAAAGTGGTAAACGGATAATCGGCAATTTTTGGCTTAGCCGAAGTTAATACGGAAAGCAACGTTGATTTTCCTGCATTTGGAAAACCTACTAAACCTACATCGGCTAATACTTTCAATTCTAAAGTAACATCGACTTCTTTAACTGGCATTCCAGGTTGCGCGTAGCGAGGCGTTTGATTCGTAGAACTTCTAAAATTCCAGTTTCCTAAACCACCTTTTCCGCCTTCAGCTAAAATCTTAACCTCATCATGTTCCGTTATTTCAAATAGAACATCGCCAGTTTCTTGATCTTTTACAACCGTTCCTAGTGGTACTTCAATGAATTTATCTTCTCCATCATGACCCGTACTTCTTGAACTTCCACCATCGCCTCCGTGACCCGCGCGCATGTGTTTTAGAAATTTCAAATGAAATAAAGTCCAAAGATTTTTATTTCCTTTGATGTAAACATGTCCGCCACGACCTCCATCTCCTCCATCAGGTCCGCCTTTTTCAATAAATTTTTCACGATGCAAATGCGATGAGCCTTTCCCTCCTTTTCCGGAAGAAACATATATTTTTACGTAGTCAACAAAATTTCCCTCTGTCATTTGAAAGTTAGAAGTTAGAAGTTAGAAGTTAGAAAATTCTAACTATAACTTTAATTATATTAATTTATTCTTTGTATTGTTTGATAAGGACTTTATCGATTTTGGCGCCGTCCATAGCAAGGGCTTCGAGCTCTAATTTATTCCAAATTATTTTTTCGCCTTGATTAGGAATATTTCCCAGTTCTGTAATAAAAAACCCACTAACTGTAGTTACTTCATAATCATTAATCAATTCGTCTAAATCGAAGAAAGTTAAGAAATCGTGTAATGAATATTGTCCGTCAACTAACCAAGTACCATCTTCATTAGACACTAATTTGTATTCGTCATCATCAAAATCAGACGCGTCGCCAACTAAGGCTTCTAAAATATCATTTAAAGTAATCACACCCTGAAAAATAGCGTGTTCATCAACTACAAAAGCATAATGTAACTTAGAAGTTTTAAAATTCTCTAAAGCTTTATAAGCCGAAGTTTGTTCAATTAAATAAACAGGTTCTCTGGTAATAGATTTCAAATCAAATTGTCCTGATTCAAAACTTACAAACAAGTCTTTTAGCAATACTAAACCGATAACATTATCTAAATTATCTTCACAAACAGGATAAACCGAGTGCAACTCGTCGATTACTTTTGCTTTAATTTCTTCTTTAGAATCTTCAAGTGATAAATAAACAATATCACTTCGGTGAGTCATTAACGAATTTACTTTACGATCGCCAATATGAAACACACGTTCTACAATATCTTGTTCAATTTCCTGAACTTCTCCTACTTCGGTTCCTTCTTTGATGATGGCTTTAATCTCTTCTTCCGTTACTTTACCGTCTGCTGTGGGTTTTATTTGTAACATTTTCAACAAGAAATCAGTTGAAGTAGTTAGTAACCAAATAAAAGGCATAGTGACTGTTGAAACAATTTTCATAGGATAAGCCACCGCTTTTGCAATTCCTTCGGGATAATTAAGACCAATACGTTTTGGCAATAATTCACCTAAAACCAAAGAGAAAAAAGTTAATGTTACTACTACAATTCCTACTGCAATTGAATTTGAATACGGTCTTAATGCTTCAAATGTGGCGACAAAATTTTGAACATCGGTAGTAATTTTATCTCCCGAATAAATACCCGTTAAAATTCCAATTAAGGTTATTCCGATTTGAACAGTTGATAAAAATTCATTAGGAGAATTAGCTAAATCTAATGCGGCTTTTGCATTTTTATTTCCTTTTTTTGCTGCCGTTTCTAACCGATTTTTTCTTGCAGAAATCAATGCGATTTCAGACATTGAGAAGACACCGTTTAAAAGAATTAAAAAAAGTATAATTAAAATTTCCATAGTGTAAAATTACAAAAAAAAGAGCTTACGTCCCGATTTCGGAAATAGCTCCTTTTCTGTTTGCAAATATCTAAAAAAAAATTGAATGCTCGAAATTTATCTTAGTAGCATAATTTTCTGATTATAATTGATCTAATACCAAACTTAATCTTTCGGTAACTTCTGCTATAGAACCAATTCCATCTACAGCATAAAATTTATGTTGAGCTGTGTAATAATCCATCAAAGGTGCCGTTTTTTGATTGTATTCATCATAACGATTTCTGATTTTTTCTTCATCTTGATCGTCTGGTCTTCCCGAAGTTTTTCCTCTTTCTAATAAACGTGCCACTAAAATATTATCATCAGCTTCTAAGGCAACAGTAGCCGTAATTTCTTCATTCTTACTCGCTAAAAAAGCATCTAACGCTTCTGCTTGTGCAATAGTTCTAGGAAAACCATCAAATAAAAAACCGGCAGCTTGTGGATTCTTATCTACTTCGCTTTGCAGCATTTGAATGGTTACAGCATCGGGCACTAAATCACCTTTATCCATAAATGTTTTGGCTAATCTTCCTAGTTCTGTATCATTTTTAATATTGAATCTAAAAATATCACCTGTAGATAAATGCACTAAATTGTATTTATCTTTTAAAAATTCGGCTTGTGTTCCTTTTCCTGCTCCTGGTTTCCCAAATAATACGATATTAATCATTGTTACGTTGTGTTTATAAATTTTAGTCTTTATTCTATTTTCTTTACTCAGATAATTGATATACGTCTTTTAAATTTCGACCTAATCCATCATAATCTAATCCATAGCCAACAATGAATTTATTCGGAATACGAATTCCTACATAATCTAATTTGATGTCCTTTTTATAGGCTTCGGGTTTTAAAAACAAAGTGGCTATTTTAAAATGTTTTACATTATGTGATTTAAATATTGCTTTTAATTCTTCAATAGTATGACCCGTATCTACAATATCTTCTACGATAATTACGGAACGACCTTCTAAATTTTGATTGATTCCAATTAATTGTTTTACCTCATTAGTAGTTTTTGTTCCTTCGTAAGAAGCCATTTTTACAAAAGAAACTTCACAAGGTTGGTTGTATTTTTTTAGTAAATCGGAAACCACCATAAAAGAACCGTTCAACACACCGATAAAAACAGGCACATCGTCAAAAAAATCAGCTTCAATTTGTTTTGCCATGGCTTCCAGTGCAAAATTAATTTCTTCTTCGGCAATGAAAATCTCAAACTTTTTATCGTGTAATTGTATCACTTACTGTTGATTTTAAAAATAAAGAACAAATTTAATGAAGTAGTAAGGATTTCAAACTAACTATTTTGACTTTTTTGCAAATTTGGTATATTTACAAAATGAAAACCGAATTAGTATCGAAAATTGACCAAAGTACTGCACATCGAAAAAGTCGTGAACAGTTGAGCAATTATATTCTTCGGAATTTGGATATGCTAAGTGATTTCATTGAAATTGCTTTCGATACTTCAGATAAAAATCATGTAAAGGCGTTTTGGAGTTTAGAATTGGTTTGCAAAAAAAAGTTAAAGGTTTTTGTTCCTTATCTCGATTTGTTTTGTGAAGTATTACCTAAATTAAAAGATGATTCGGCCATTAGACCTGCGACGAAAATTTGCCTTTTTTTATCCAAAAGTAACCATAGAAAAAACGGAATTTCGTTAACGCTAGAACATGAACATCTTTTAATAGAAGCTTTACTTGACCGATTAATTCAAAACGAAAAAGTAGCCGCAAAAGTGTATGCCATGCGAGCGCTATATATGTTAGGAAAAAAATACAATTGGGTGCATGATGAATTAAAAAATATCATTGAACAAGATTATGCAAATCATTCAGCAGCCTATCAAGCCGCAACAAGAAATTTAATAAAAAAACTCAACAAGTAATATTTTCTGAATGCTAAATTCTGAAATCTAAATTCTTACTCTTATCTTTGCGCAAACAACAACTACAACAAATGAACTATTTTTCTTCTGATTTTAAATTAGGAATTTTAGGCGGAGGGCAATTGGGTAAAATGCTTTTGACCGAAACCCGAAAATTTGATATTCAAACATTCGTATTGGAACCAAGTGATGAAGCGCCTGCCCGATTGAGTTGTAACGAATTTTTCAAAGGTAGTTTGATGGATTTTGACACGGTGTACCAATTTGGAAAAAAAGTAGATGTATTAACTATCGAAATTGAAAATGTAAATTTAGATGCTTTAGATCAATTAGAAGCAGAAGGATTACCCATTTACCCTTCACCAAAAACCTTACGTTTGATTCAAAACAAAGGAAAACAAAAAGATTATTACGTTGCAAACAATATTCCCACTTCGCCTCACCAACGATTTGTGGATTTAAATGATTTGAGAACTACTATTACAAAAGACGAATTAGAATTTCCGTTTGTATGGAAATGTGCTCAATTTGGTTACGATGGAAATGGTGTAAAAATTTGTCGTTCGGCAATAGACTTGGTAAATTTACCGGATGTAGAATGTATTGCCGAAGAAATGGTTCCGTTCAAAAATGAATTGGCAGTCATTGTAGCGCGTTCGGTTTCCGGTGAAGTAAAAACCTATCCTGTAGTTGAGATGGAATTTCATCCTGAAGCTAATCAAGTGGAATATGTAATTTGTCCGGCAAGAATTGACGAGAAAGTGGCTCAAAAAGCTACTGAAATTGCCTTACAAGTTTCTGAAGCTTTCAATCACGTGGGTTTATTAGCTGTAGAAATGTTTCAAACCGAAGACGATGAAATTTTAGTCAACGAAGTCGCTCCAAGACCCCACAATTCGGGTCATTATTCAATTGAAGCAAGTTACACTTCTCAATTTGAAAACCATTTGCGTGCGATTTTAGATTTACCATTAGGAAATACGAGTAGTAAAGTTGCAGGAATTATGGTAAATTTGGTTGGGTCAGCAGGTTATTCTGGACAAGTAGTTTACGAAAACATAGAGAAAATCATGGCAATTGATGGCGTAACACCACACATTTATGGAAAAAGAGAAACAAGACCTTTCCGAAAAATGGGACACGTTACGATTGTAAATGAAGACATGGCAGCAGCCAGAAAAATTGCTGAGGAAGTGAAGAATTCAATTAGGGTAATTAGTGAAGTAAAATAACACAGATTTCACAAATTAGCACAAAATAAATCTGTGATAATCTGTGAAATCTGTGTCCAAAAAAATAAAAATTATGAGTAAAGTAGCAATAATAATGGGAAGCATTTCGGATATGCCGGTAATGCAAGAAGCCATCGACATCTTAAAAGGATTTGATATTGAAACCGAAGTTGATATTGTTTCGGCACACCGAACACCTGAAAAATTATTTGATTTCAGTAAAAATGCACACGAAAGAGGTATTTCGGTAATAATTGCTGGAGCCGGAGGTGCGGCTCATTTACCTGGAATGGTTGCTTCTATGTCGCCACTTCCTGTAATTGGTGTTCCTGTAAAATCGAGTAATTCTATTGATGGATGGGATTCTGTTTTATCTATACTTCAAATGCCTGGAGGCGTTCCTGTGGCAACCGTTGCACTAAACGGAGCAAAAAACGCCGGAATATTAGCCGCTCAAATCATTGGAAGTGCTGATAAATGCGTTTTAGACAAAATTTTAGCTTATAAAGAAGGACTGAAATTAGCCGTTTTAAAAGCTTCTGAAAACTTAAAATAAAAAATCCCAAACGTTAATTTGGGATTTCTATTTACATAAATCAAACTACTCTAATAAAATTAACTTCTTTAATTTGGGGTAAAAAAGGGAATTTATCGACATTTCATCGACAAATATAAACACTTTATCGGATAAAACAAATTTTATGACACTTTTTTTAGCACCTTTTACATCAAAATATACAACAGCACCATTTAGTAAAATTTCATTATCCGATTATCAACCTGCTTTCGAGAAAACTATTGAAATTGCCCGAAATGAAATTAATGCTATTGCAATCAATACTGAAGCGCCAACATTTAAAAATACGATTGAAGCTTTAGATTTTGCAGGAGCAGCCTTAGATCGTTTATCCTCAATTTTCTTCAATTTGAATTCGGCGGAAACTTGTGACGAAATGCAAAAAATTGCTCAAGAAGTTTCACCGTTATTAACCGAATTTAGTAATGATATTGCGCTAAATGAAAATTTATTTAAACGCATCAAGTCCGTTTATGATCAAAAAGAGTCCTTTGATTTAACAACCGAACAAGCAACTTTACTCGATAAAAAATTCAAAGGATTTTCTAGAAATGGTGCCTTACTTAATGAAGCAGATAAAGTAAAACTTCGTGAAATTGATACTGAATTGGCCAAACTAAAATTAACTTATGGTGAAAATGTGTTAGCCGAAACTAATAATTATCAATTACATATTACCAATGAAGCTGATTTAAAAGGTTTGCCAGATGGCGCTAAAGAAATGGCTTCAAGTTTGGCAAAATCAAAAGGACTAGATGGTTGGATTTTCACTTTAGACTTTCCAAGTTATTTACCTTTTGTGACTTATGTAGACAATCGTGAATTACGAAAAGAAATCACCATTGCTGCAGGTAAAAAATCGTTTCAAGATAATGAATTCGACAACAAAGAAAATGTAAAACGAATTGTAGAATTGCGTCATAAACGTGCTAATTTATTAGGTTATGAATCGCATTCGCATTTTGTTTTAGAGGAACGAATGGCGCAAAATCCAAACAACGTACAATCGTTTTTGAATGATTTATTGGAAAAAGCAAAACCTGCTGCTGAAAAAGAATTTGCTCAATTAACCGCCTTCGCAAAAGAATTAGACGGAATTGATCAATTAGAAAAATGGGATGGTGCCTACTATTCAGAAAAATTGAAACAAAAATTATTCAGTTTGGATGACGAAGTATTGAAACCCTATTTCAAATTGGAAAATGTGTTAAATGGAGCTTTCACCATCGCTGAAAAACTATTCGGAATCACGTTTAAAGAAGTTTTTGATATTGACAAGTATCATGAAGAGGTACAAACTTTTGAAGTATTAGATTTCGAAGGAAAACTAGTAGCCATTTTCTATTCCGATTTTTTTCCGAGAAAAGGAAAACGAAATGGCGCTTGGATGACGTCATTTAAACCTCAATATATAAAAGACGGAATCAACGAAAGACCTCATGTTTCTATCGTTTGTAATTTCACTCCTCCAACCGAAACGAAGCCTTCATTATTAACTTTTAATGAAGTAACTACATTGTTTCACGAATTTGGACACGCATTACATGGCATGTTAGCCAATACGGTTTATCCAAGTTTATCTGGAACTTCGGTGTATTGGGATTTTGTGGAATTACCAAGTCAAGTAATGGAAAACTGGTGTTATGAACCTGAAGCATTGGCTTTATTTGCGAAACATTATGAAACGGGAGAAATTATTCCGCAACAATACGTTGAAAAAATCAAAGAAAGTGCGAGTTTCTTAGAAGGAATGGCAACGTTGCGCCAATTGAGTTTCGGGATTTTAGACATGAACTATCATGGAAAATCGCAAACTATTGACGATGTGAAAGCGTTTGAAAAAGAAGCAATGGAGGGCACAAGTTTATATCCAGATGTAGCCGAAAATTGCATGAGTACGTCGTTTTCACATATTTTCCAAGGCGGTTATTCTTCGGGATATTACAGCTACAAATGGGCAGAAGTTTTAGATGCTGATGCCTTTGCGTATTTCCAAGAAAAAGGCATTTTTAACAAAGAAGTAGCGACTAAATTCAAAGAGAACGTACTTTCAAAAGGCGGCACCGAATTACCAATGGAATTGTATAAAAAATTCAGAGGTCAGGAACCGAAAGTGGAAGCCTTGTTGAAAAGGGCTGGGTTGGTTTAGATTGTTAATAAAATGAAATAAAAAGGATTATCAATGAAATATTGGTAATCCTTTTTTCGTTATTTTTATAAAAAATTATAAAATGGGAAATCTACCTAATAAAACATTAGTTATAGAAATATTCAAAAAAAATCCAAAATTATTTTTAAATCTAATAATTCAATTTTACCCTTTAAACGCAAAACTATTTGAAAATTTATCTAACAATTTCATTATAATTGAAATATTGACTCGCAATGAGCATAAATTAAATTTTGTAATCAAATCAGGATTAGGATTTGAAATACATAAAGATTTTGATTGTGAAAAGTTAAACTATGAAAATTTAGAAGAAGGTGACATAGTATTGTGTGTTATTCATAAAAATTTTCCTAAAGATATATTG
>JAGOAL010000011.1 GCA_017983975.1 Flavobacterium sp. | reverse complement strand
TCAGTACAAATGCCAATATCACTGGAGCAAGTGCTTCTACAGCTACTGGAATAAGTACCATTAGTCAAACCCTTACAAATACATCTAATACGGCTCAAACCATAACTTATACCGTAACACCAACTTCAGGAGATACTGGGAATTGTGTGGGAAGTACCTTTACCATTACTGTAGTTGTAACTCCTAAACCTGCTGTTTTAAGCACTTCACAAACTATTTGTTCGGGAACTGCTTTTTCGGTAACTCCCGCTAATGGTAGTGGAAATATTGTGCCAACTGGAACAACTTATACATGGACTACACCAATAAGCAATCCTTTAGGAGCCATTACTGGTGGAATTGCTCAAGCTACAGGTTTAGCAACTATTAGTCAAACACTAACCAATACAACAACAGCACCTGCTACGTTAGAATATACTGTTACACCAACTTCGGGTTCGTGTGCGGGAAATCCGTTTACAATTATTGTAACGGTAAATCCTACTCCTACAACTTTAGGATTAACCAATCAAACCTATTGTAATGTAGTGCCAACTTCTGAAATTGTATTAACCAATGGAGTATCGGGAACTACCTATGCGTGGACAAACTCCAATACAGCTATCGGTTTAGCTGCTTCTGGAAATGGAAATATCCCTGTATTCACACCAACAAATAGTGGTACAGCGCCTATAACCGCAACGATATCTGTTATTGCAACAGCAAATGGTTGTTCGAGAGTGGCAGAAACGTATATTATTACCGTAAACCCAAGTCCGGCAGTGAGCTTCTCGCCTACTAATCAAACCATTTGTTCAGGTGATACTTCTGCTTTAGTAATCTTAAGTAGTACCACTTCTGGAGCAACTTTTGTTTGGACTGCCGTGCAACCCGCAGGAATTACAGGGGTAATCACCTCAGGAACTAATACCATTCCTACTCAAACTTTAGTAAATACTACTAATACACCTATTACCATCACATACGCAGCCGTAGCTTCAACTAACGATGCTTCTGCTTGTGCGGGAAGTATTTTTAATTATACGATTACGGTTAATCCGAAACCTGTAATTGAAAACCAAGCATTAGTAATTTGTAGTGAACAAGGCTTTACTATAGCACCTATAGACGGCACTCCAAATGCAAGTACCATTGTACCGGTTGGAACAACTTATACTTGGACGATAAGTACCAATACAAATATAACAGGAGCTAATGCAGGAACGGGAAGTCAAATCAGTCAAATATTAACAAATTCGAGCAATACAATACAAACCATAATCTACAATGTAACACCAACCGCAGGAACTTGTGTTGGGTCACCATTTACGATAACAGTGGAAGTATATCCAAAACCAGATGTACAATTTGATTTGGCCAACCAAACCATCTGTAATAATTCAGCAACCAATTTAGTTACATTAAGTTCGTCATTACCAGGCGCAATTACATTCGCGTGGACGGCAAATATACCAACGGGTATTAGTGGAGCAATTGCTTCAGGAACTGGAAATATTCCAATACAAACGTTAGTCAATTCTACAATCGCACCTTTAACTATTACCTATACCGCTGCGGCAACTTTTACTAGTAACGGGAATTCATGTACAGGAAATGATGCCTTTTATACCATTACGGTAAATCCAACATTTACAGCTTCAGGCGTGCTTTCTAACTATAATGGATATAATGTAAGCGTCTTTGGAAATAATGACGGAACCATCGACTTAACAGTGATAGGTGGATCTAGCGCATACACATTTAGCTGGACAGGACCAAATGGTTTTACCGCAACTACTGAAGACCTAACAGGTTTGTTTGCAGGAACCTATACTGTTACTATTAACGATGGATATTGTACTCCAATCGTATTAACATTTACTCTGACACAACCACCTGAACTTTTAGTTCAACAAGACCCAGCCTTAACGATAAACTTATTGTGTTTTGGAGATTCAAACGGTGCTGTGGGAATTCAAATTACGCAAGAATCGGTTAGCCCATATGATTATACGTTACTAAATAGTTCAAATATTGTAGTTCAAAGTGTAACAAATACAACTAATTTAAATCCTCAATTTACTGGATTGATTGCAGGAACGTATTCTGTTTTAGTAACAGATGCTAATGGCGGAACAAAAACAGTAACCGGATTAGTGGTTTCGCAACCGAATGATATTGTGATAACGCCTACTATTACAGAAATTACCTGTTATGGAGCCAACAATGCCTCTATCTCATTAGCAATAACAGGAGGAACAGCGCCTTATGTTGCCAATTGGAGTAATTTAGCTACAGGATTTTTTCAAGATAATTTAGCCGCCGGAAGTTATACCATAACCATTACCGATGCAAATGGTTGTATCAAACCAATTACAATAAATATTATTGAAGCACCAATATTTACCATCAATCCAGTAGTAACAAATATTTCATGTTTTGGTGCCAATAATGGAAGCATTAACTTAAATTTAATTGGCGGACAAGCTCCAGTTGTAGTAACTTGGAGTGATGGAAGCACTTCAGGAACCGTACGAAATAATTTAGTACCAGGAACTTATACCGTATTAATATCTGATGGGACACCTTGTTACATTAATAGAACCTTTATCATTGTTGAACCGCAACCTTTAGTCTTAAACGCAACCGTACAAAATGCGTTGGATTGTTTAAATCCAAATAGTGGCGCCATTAATTTAGTCGTATCTGGAGGAACACCACCATTTACCTATGCTTGGTCAAACGGAGCTACAACAGAAGACTTGACTGCGATAACTAATGGAAATTATTCTGTAGTAGTTACTGATAGTAGAGGTTGTATAAAAACAGCTTCGTATACTGTTTCTAGACCACAACCATTAACCGTGATTGTAGATCAAGATTCACAAGTAAACTGTACAACTGGTTTGGTTACAAACTCATTTGAAGCACATGTTACTGGCGGGATGCCTCCTTTTGTAATTAGTTGGTCTAGTGGAACGGTGTCTGGAACGAATAACGAATTCATGTCTACTACACAAGATGGTTTAATTACAGTAACCATAACCGATGCAATTGGCTGTACTACATCTGAAAGTATAACTATTTCAAATCCTATAATTGGAAATACAGGCTTTACTCAAGGTTCATTTGCCTTAACAACTTATGGAATTTATTCAATCAATGATCCTATCCAATTTACCAACACAGCAACAGGTGATTTTGTAAGTGTCGCTTGGAATTTTGGTGATGGAATCTTTTCAACTGAGGAAAATCCTATTCATACTTACGTACTTGAAGGTAATTATATTGTAACACAAACGGTAACTTATCCGTTAGGATGTATTAAAACTAATATAATTACGCTTATCATTACTAAAGGCTACAAACTAATGATTCCATCTGGTTTCACGGCTAATGATGATTCAATTAATGATACTTTCAAACCTGAATTTGAAGGTTTAGAAAATATTTCGTTACAAGTTTATGATACTTGGGGTAATGTAGTGTATTATGAAAAAGGGGAAACGATTGTGGGTTGGAATGGACAAATAAATGGTGTTCCTGCAGAAAATGGTAACTATTATTACAAAGTAATAGGCACTACATTTTATGGCGATTTAATCGAGAAAAACGGTCCATTTACATTAATAAAATAAGATGACTAAACTATATACTTATATCGTATTTGGATTTCTAATGCTTGGCGTTAAAAGCTATGCACAAGACCCAATTTTTACGCAATATTTTTTAATTCCAGAAACACAAAACCCAAGTTTTACTGGCTTTTTGGAATCAACAAGTGCCGGTGTTTTTCATCGTTCGCAATGGGTCAGTTTAAATTTAAAAGTAGATACCGATTATGCCTATTTTAGTACATATTCTGAAGAAGCAAAAAGCGGAATTGGTGTTAACTTTTTAAATCATCGTGAATCATTTACAGGTTATAATTATGTTCAAGCTAATGTGAATTATGCCTATAGTGTTCAATTGGATTACGATTGGTATTTTAGACCTGGAATTGAAGTTGGTTTTGGAAGTAAAAGTTTTGGATTTCAAAATTTAGTCTTAGGTGATCAAATAAATATTGGAAACGAAACAATTAATCCGATAAGTGTTGATCCTTTACAAGTAAAAAATAGGCTTAATTTTTTAGATATTTCTGCCGGATTATTGTTTCATAATAACGACTTTTGGATTGGAACCTCTGTGAAGCATTTAAACCGTCCAAATATTTCTTTAGTAGAAGAAGGCAATGTTCCTTTAGATATGTTTTTTAGTGTCACTACCGGATATGAATTTGATATTGCATCTTATGTTGACCCTGTATTTTTACCCTATGAAACACGAATGATGTTAACCGCTAATTTTATGAAACAAGCCCAATATAATAGGTTAGATATTGGTACAGCATTAATTTTTAATAATTTATCATTAGGAACGACTTTTGCTTTAAACCCAATGCCACAAAGCACAAACAGTCCTTTACTTTCATCTATTAACTTTTTCACTGGATTGCAATATGAAAAGTTTAAAATAGGATTATCGTATGATGCAATTACTTCAAAAATTGGGAAATCAGGCGGTACTTTTGAGCTCGGTTTAGTCTACCAATTTGACTTAGACGCCCGTAAATGTTTTGGTTGTCCTATTAATGAATAATTCTATTGTTTTATAGCCGTTTCAAAAGGAATTCGATTGAGTAAACTACGTCCTAACGTTACTTCATCGGCATATTCTAATTCGTCTCCCACAGCAATTCCTCTTGCAATAGTTGATGTTTTAACCGAATATTCTTTGATTTGTTTGTAAATATAAAAGTTGGTCGTGTCGCCTTCCATAGTAGAACTTAATGCAAAAATAATTTCGGACACTCCTCCCCCTTTAACTTTTTCTACTAATGAAGTTATTTTTAGTTGGGAAGGACCAATACCTTCTATTGGTGAGATTTTACCTCCCAATACATGATAAACTCCTTTAAACATATTAGTATTTTCCAAAGCCATAACATCTCGCACATCTTCAACCACACAAATAATTGATTTATCTCGAGAAGAATTGGAACAAATAGTACAAACTTCAGCATCTGAAATGGTGTGACAAGTAGCACAAAACTGAATGTCCTTTCGCATCGTTGCCAATGCTTGGGCTAATTCTTCTGTTTGTTCTAGAGGCTGTTTTAATAAATGCAACACCAATCGCAAAGCAGTTCGTTTTCCAATTCCTGGTAACTGTGCCATTTCGTTGACGGCGTTTTCTACTAATTTTGAAGGCAATTCCATTTCACAAAAGTAACAAATTTTACTCGTTAGTTTATTTGAAAAAGTGAAGATTATTTATGTAAATTGCCCTTTTAAAATTAAATAGAAAAATGAGTCCATTTGCAATTTTATCGTTAATCGTAGTTTACTTTGGTTTACTTTTTATCATTTCTTATTTTGTAAGTAGAAAAGATAGCGGAAATGAAGCATTCTTTAAGGCCAATAAAAATTCTAAATGGTATTTAGTAGCCTTCGGAATGATTGGTACGGCTTTATCAGGTGTAACCTTTATTTCGGTACCAGGCGAAGTAGGAAATCCAGATTTACAATTCAAATATTTTCAATTTGTACTAGGAAATGCTATTGGATTTATAATTATTGCTAAAGTATTATTGCCGCTTTATTATCGGATGAACCTTACTTCAATTTATGGCTACATTGAACAAAGACTAGGCACTGTAAGTTATAAAACCGCTGCTTCCATTTTTCTAATTAGTAGAACGATTGGTTCGTCGTTTAGATTGTATTTAGTAGTCATTGTTTTACAACGCTATGTGTTTGACTACTACGAAATTCCGTTTGCATTAACTGTTCTCATTTCATTAGCATTAATATTTGCCTATACTTATAAAGGCGGTTTAAAAACAATAATTATTACCGATACACTTCAAACATTTTTCTTAGTTTCTTCGGTATTTTTAACGATTATATTTATTTGCAATCATCTTGATTTGAGCTTTTTTGAAGCCTTTGAAACCGTAAAAGAAAGTCAGTATTCTAAAATATTCTTTTTTGATGATTACCAAAGTGGCAATTATTTTTGGAAACAACTTCTAGGCGGAATATTTGTAACCATTGCAATGGTAGGCCTTGATCAAGATTTAATGCAAAAGAATTTGAGTTGTGCAACCATTGGCGAAGCCCAGAAAAACATGTTTACGTTTACCGGAATTTTTGTGTTAATCAATATTTTCTTTTTAAGTGTTGGTGCACTTTTATATATCTATGCTGCAAAAAACGGCATCGATGTTCCGCTTGATTTAGTTTCAGGAAAACCAAGAACCGATTTATTATTTCCAGAAATTGCATTTAATCATTTAACATTGATTCCGGCAATTGTGTTTTTGTTAGGATTAACTGCTGCTACTTTTGCCACAACCGATTCTGCTTTAACAGCTTTAACTACATCATTTTGTGTTGATTTTTTAGGAATGGACAAAGCTGCGAATCAAAATAAACCCAACATTGTTAGAAACCGCCATTTAGTTCATATTGGCTTTTCTTTGCTGATGTTTATTGTAATCTTAATTTTTAATTCGCTTACCGATCAATCCGTAGTTTCAATGATATTTACTGTTGCGAGTTATACCTATGGACCATTGTTAGGCTTATATGCTTTTGGATTATTTATAAAATCGAAAACAGTTCACGATAAGTTAGTTCCCATCGTTTGTATTATAGCACCATTAATTACTTTTTGGATCAATA
The DNA here is from genome assembly GCA_017983975.1 of Flavobacterium sp. Lineage (GTDB taxonomy): Bacteria > Bacteroidota > Bacteroidia > Flavobacteriales > Flavobacteriaceae > Flavobacterium. Next base: position 40,433 of record JAGOAL010000011.1, on the reverse strand, counting down.
GTAATGCTTCAGAATGGTTTTCTGGTTATGTATTTTCGGTGGAAATTATTATCATAAATGGAATTATTACCCTTATTGGATTGTTATTCATTAGTAAATCAACCCAAGAAAATACCCGATTTTAAAATTGATTTGTAGCAAGCATTACTAATGTACAAGCTACTTCATAACTAATCTTATTTTCTTTTAAAATAGCATAAAATTCAGGATTTTCCGTACCTGGATTAAAAATTACACGTCTAGGATGCAAGGAAATAATGTAATCATAATATTCAGGTTGCACCTTTGCGCTGATGTACAACGTTACAGTATCAATGGCTTGAAATTGTGTTTTTTCAGTTTCAATGGGCACATCAAAAGCAATTCCTTTTTGCGCACCAATGGCTACCACTTGATGACTTTTATCGACTAAATTGTGAATGGCTTTATAAGAGTAGCGTTCTTTATTTGTAGAAGCCCCAATTACTAATGTTTTCATTACTCATTATTTTTTTATAAATTTATGAAATAATCTTTATACAATTACAGATACTATTCTTTAATTTTAATTCACACTAAATTAGTTTTGTATCTTTACAAAAAATCAGCTATGGAAGTATTCGTTTATTTATTTGCAGCCCTTTTTTCGGTATTAAATCCAATTGGAACAGTGCCTATTTTCGTAGGATTAACCCAAGACTACACACAAAAAGAACGATCTAAAGTTTCGCTTTGGACTGCATTTAATGTGTTTATTATTCTTTTAGTATCATTTTTTATTGGCCAATATGTATTATCCTTTTTTGGAATTACAATTACTGCTTTACGAATTGCTGGAGGAATTATAATTGCTAGTTCTGGTTTTTCTTTATTGAACGGTAAATTTTCTAAAAATAAAGGAATTGATAAAAAAGCCGAAGAAGAAGCGCACAATAGAAATGATATTGCACTTACTCCTTTAGCAATGCCAATGTTAGCAGGTCCTGGTTCTATTTCGTTATTAATTGCTTATTATCAAGATCATCATAGCACTAATGAAATCATTATTTCATCACTAGCCATTTTAGTGGTGGCATTTACGATTTATATTGTTTTGAGAAGTGCTCATTATTTAGCTAAAATATTAGGTGCATCAGGAATTGTTGCTATTTCTAGAATTATTGGATTTTTAACCATTGCAATTGGAATTCAATACATCATTAGTGCCGTATTGAGTATTGTAAGAGGTGTATAAATTTATAAATTCAAAAATTCAAATTCCAAATTCCAAAAAAGAAACAAATTCCAAATTCCAATTTTTGAACACAGATTAAAGAAATTTTAAAAATCTGTTTAATCTGTATTTGAAAAAATATTGTTTGACGATACTTTTTGGAATTTGAAATTTGGAATTTGGAATTTTAGCTATTAGAATTTACTCCTTTGGTAAGAAAATTTCAGCCATCATACAACGAGCACTTCCTCCTCCACACGCTTCAATAGTATCTAAACTAGAACTCACGATAGTAACATGCTCTTCTAATTGCGCAATTTGCTTTTTAGTCAAACTTTGATGTGCCGATGCACTCATAATTAAAAATCTTCTATCATCTGTTCCTTTGACTTCGAGCATATTTCCAGCAAAATTATTCACTTGGTCTTCGGTGATTAGAATTACCTCTTTTTCATCACCTTTTAAACTATCCAAAACCATTTTGCGCTCTTTTTTATCATCAATACAATCGGCGCAAATAACTGCAAATGTTTCGCCAACACACATAATTACATTGGTATGATAAATGTGTTTTCTTTCTCCATTTACCGTTTGAAAAGCTTCAAAAATTACAGGTGTAAATTCAAAATCTTCACAAAATTCAATAAATAATTCCTCATCTGCTCTTGGCGATAAAGCACAATATGCTTTACCATTGGCTCTATCTAAAACAATACTTCCGGTTCCTTCTAAGAAAACATCATCTTCTTCGGCTGAAGTATAATCCATTATTTCATTGATAACAAATCCTTTTTCTTCTAACGTATCTAAAACATCTTCGCGACGCTCTAATCGGCGATTTTCGGCAAACATTGGATACATTACTACATCGCCATTTTCATGAAACGAAATCCAATTATTTGGAAAAATACTATCTGGAGTATCTGGACTTAGCGTATCTTCAACAACTACAACATTCAACCCGATCATTTTTAATTTTTGAACGAAAGTATCAAATTCTTCTTGCGCTTTAGCATTAACTGAAGTTGGCGTTAAATTATCCAATACTTTTTGGTAATAATTATTTACAGCTGTTTGTTCGTTCATACGGAATGCTACCGGACGAATCATCAATATAGAATTAGTGGTTTGGTTCATGTTATTTCTGTTTATTGTTAATTGTTTATAGTTTTTGGTTCGTTAACAATAAACCATAAACTAAAAACTATCTAATCTCTTATAAGCGGCAAAGTTGAACATCTTAACAAGCCTTCTTGTTTGGCAATTTCGGCATACGGAATTTCTTCAACTGTAAATCCGTTTTTGCGAAGCCAGTTGTTTAATCGAGTAAAATTCTTTTCAGAAACTACCACATCTGGTGCTATAGAAAATACATTGGAGTTCATGTGATACATTTCTTCTCTTTCAATGTGAAATAAATTTTCCTTTCCGAATAAATTCACTAAAAACATATAATCAGCTTCTTCACGGAAACCACTTTTATAAATAATTCCTTTATTTGTTCCTACTGGTTGAAAACAGCAGTCTAAATGTAAAGCGTTATCTCTTGGCTCGATTTTCGATTTTACTAAATCAAATTCCTTAACTATTTTATTTGGAAATAATTCTTTAATATAGTTAACACCTTGCCAATTAGTTCTTGCCGTTATATAATCTTTATAATCTGAACCTTTGTAAGTTCCAATAAAAATATAATCATTCCAAAGCATTACATCGCCGCCTTCAATATGCACTTCTTCTGGCGGACGTACTACTTTTACAGGGTCAATTTGATCAATAACATACTGAATAGCGTCTAATTCACGCTCACGATCTGGTAATATATTCGCTTTTATAAAAACATCATCAATTACAAAGCCTATATCTCTTGCGAAAATTTGATTGTAATTGTCAATTATTTGGGGTCTGAAAACTTTTACATCGTATTTTTGGAATACTGTATTAAAAGCGTTCATTTCATTCACCATATCAACTTCTACAGGATAAGTTCCTGCTTTTATGTGCTCTAATGACTTTGGATCATAAGCTTCTTCAATTGTAGGGGTTGGACCGTTACTTATTGCAGTTCCTAACACCACCGCCCTCAATCGGGAAGTTTCGTTTTTTACATTTAATGGTAACATAAGTTTGTTTTTTAGTTGTATTTATTGGTTTTAGCAACTAAGCAAATATAGGAAATTGTATTGAGAAAGTAAGTCCTAAAAAACCAGTAAATAAAAAACCCATCTTTCGATGGGTTCAAAATTATCTATTTTTTGCTTCTTTAAAATCACGCAACGGATACCCAGTATACACTTGTCTTGGGCGACCAATTGGCTCTTTGTTAATGCGCATTTCTTTCCATTGTGCAATCCATCCTGGTAAACGACCAATAGCAAATAAAACGGTAAACATTTCAACCGGAATACCCATGGCGCGATAGATAATTCCTGAATAGAAATCTACGTTTGGATATAAGTTTCTAGATTTAAAATATTCGTCTTCTAAAGCTACTTTTTCTAATTGTTTAGCAATATCTAACAACGGATCATCAACTCCTAAAGCAGTTAACACATCGTCAGCCGCTTTTTTAATAATCGTAGCTCTTGGATCAAAGTTTTTGTACACTCTATGTCCAAATCCCATTAATCGGAATGGATCGTCTTTATCTTTTGCTTTTAAAACAAATTTAGCAACATCACCCCCATTGTCATGAATTTCTTGTAACATTTCTAATACTGCTTGATTAGCACCACCATGAAGTGGTCCCCAAAGTGCAGAAACACCTGCAGAAATCGAAGCAAACAATCCAGCATGAGAAGAACCTACAATTCTAACTGTTGAAGTTGAACAGTTTTGCTCGTGATCTGCGTGAAGTATGAATAATTTATCTAATGCAGCTACCACTTTTGGATCAGCTTTATAAGGTCCGGTAGGTAATTCAAACATTAAACGCATGAAATTTTCTACATACCCTTTTGTATTATCATAATAATTCAAAGGATATCCCATAGATTTTCTATAAGTCCACGTTGCAATAACTAGGAATTTACCCATCGTTTTACAAACTGCCTCATACATTTCTTTTTCATTATGTGGATTAACCGACTTTGGATTAAAGGCAGTTAATGCACTTGTTAACGAAGCTAAAACACCCATTGGATGCGCTGTTTTTGGAAAACCATCAATGATGTTTTTCATTTCTTCATTAACTAATGTATATTTACGAATATCATTTTCAAATTTTTCTAATTGCGCAGTTGTTGGCAATTCTCCAAAAATCAACAAATAAGAAACTTCTAAAAAGTTGGCTTTATCTGCTAAATCTTCAATTGAATATCCTCTATAACGAAGAATTCCTTCTTCTCCATCTAAAAAAGTAATCTCACTTTTACAAGATCCCGAGTTTTTATATCCTGGGTCGATAGTGATAGCACCAGAAGCACTACGTAATTTGTCGATATCGATAGCGACTTCATTTTCAGTTCCTACAATTACTGGAAACTCATACTTTTTGCCATCAAGTTCTAATATTGCAATTTTTGACATATAATTATAATGTGTTTTTTTGAAAAATATTTATGTATGTTGCGAATTTAGCAAATTTTACGCAAACGATAAAGCAAAATATGATAAAAAATGGTTAAATAATATACATGAAAAACCCTTTCAAAATTTACATTCAGAAAGGGCTTTATATTTAGATACTCAACCAAGTTAAGTATACAATAGTTGTTTTATCTTTTTACTTTAAAAGCATTTACACCCGGAAAATAAGCTACATCGGCTAATTCTTCTTCGATTCTTAATAATTGATTGTATTTTGCCATACGATCTGAACGAGAAGCCGAACCTGTTTTGATTTGTCCGCAATTTAAAGCTACCGCTAAATCTGCAATGGTATTGTCTTCTGTTTCTCCAGAACGATGCGACATTACTGAAGTATACCCTGCATTATGCGCCATGTTAACCGCAGCAATCGTTTCAGTCAAAGTACCGATTTGATTTACTTTAATTAAAATTGAGTTAGCGATTGATTGACTAATTCCGCGAGATAATCGTTCTACATTGGTTACAAATAAATCATCTCCTACCAATTGTACTTTATCTCCTATTTTTTCGGTTAATAATTTCCAACCTTCCCAATCGTCTTCATACATTCCGTCTTCAATAGAAATAATTGGATAATTAGCAGCTAATTCAGCTAAATAAGAAGCTTGCTCTTCAGAAGATCTTATTTTTCCTGTTTCACCTTCAAATTTAGTATAATCATATTTTCCGTTTACATAAAATTCAGAAGCTGCACAGTCAAGAGCAATCATTACATCGTCTCCAAAAGTATAACCAGCATTTGTAACCGCTAATTTGATTGAATCTAGAGCATCTTCTGTTCCACCAGCTAAATTTGGCGCAAAGCCCCCTTCATCACCTACTGCTGTTGATAAATTTCTATCGTGTAATACTTTTTTAAGGTTGTGAAAAATTTCAGTACCCATTTGCATGGCATGCGTAAAATTTTTCGCTTTAACTGGCATAATCATGAATTCTTGAAACGCAATAGGCGCATCTGAATGCGAACCACCATTAATGATATTCATCATAGGAACTGGTAATGTATTTGCAGAAACACCACCCACATAACGGTATAAAGGCATGCCTAATTCATTTGCTGCAGCTTTTGCAACCGCCAATGAAACACCTAAAATGGCATTTGCACCTAAATTTGATTTATTAGCTGTTCCATCTAAATCGATCATTATTCTATCGATTAGATTTTGCTCAAAAACCGACATTCCCACTACCGCTTCAGCAATTTTTGTATTTACATTTTCAACGGCTTTTAACACACCTTTTCCCATGTAAGATTTTCCACCATCACGAAGTTCAACCGCTTCATGTTCACCGGTTGAAGCACCCGAAGGAACAGCTGCTCTTCCTAAAATTCCGTTTTCTGTAATTACGTCAACTTCAACTGTTGGGTTGCCACGAGAATCTAAAATTTGTCTTGCGTGTACTTTTATGATAATACTCATTTTATATTTTTTTAGTTAGTATTTTAAGAATAATAACAAATTTAAAACTTAAAATTGAACAAAATTATGAAATGCAAAAAACTTATAAACGATAACGTTTTAGTTGGTTGCAGATTTAATATTTTCGATAAATTGATCAAATAAATAGCTAGAATCATGAGGTCCAGGACTAGCTTCTGGATGATATTGCACTGAAAAACAATTTTTAGATTTCATTCGCATACCAGCTACGGTTCCATCATTCAAGTGTTCGTGTGTCAATTCGAAATCAGGATGCTTATCTAACTCTTCACGCACAATTGCAAAACCATGGTTTTGAGAAGTAATTTCACCTTTTCCAGTAATCACATTTTTAACTGGATGATTAATTCCGCGGTGACCGTTAAACATTTTATAAGTAGAAATTCCGTTAGCCAAGCCGATAATTTGGTGTCCTAAACAAATTCCGAACAAAGGTTTGTTTTCGTTTAATATTTGTTTAGCCACTTCTTGGGCACTTTCTAACGGTTCAGGATCGCCAGGCCCATTGGATAAGAAATATCCATCTGGATTAAACGCTTTTAAATCTTCAAAAGTTGCATTGTATGGAAAAACTTTGATGTAACAATCACGTTTTGCTAAATTTCGTAGAATATTAGTTTTGATTCCTAAATCCAATGCAGAAATTTTATAGGTTGCCGATTCATCTCCAAAGAAATACGGCTCAATAGTAGAAACTTTTGAAGCCAATTCTAATCCGTTCATATCAGGAACTTGCGCTAATTTTTCCTTCAAAACTTCAATTGGAGTTCCATCAGTACAAATAACTGCATTCATCGCACCATTATCTCTAATATAACTTACTAATGCTCTTGTATCTACATCAGAAATTACAATAAGATTTTGTTTACTTAAATAATCGAATAGACTTTCAGTGGCATCTACGCGTGAAAAATTAAAACTAAAATTTTTACACACTAATCCAGAAATTTTAACGGAATCAGATTCCACTTCAGTATTATTTACCCCATAATTACCAATGTGAGCATTTGTGGTAACCATAATTTGACCGAAATAAGAAGGATCGGTGAAAATTTCTTGATAACCTGTAGTTCCCGTATTGAAAGCTACTTCTCCAAAAGTTACGCCTTCGATACCAATTGATTTTCCGTGAAAGATAGTTCCGTCTTTTAACAATAAAACGGCCTTAGATCGATTGTTGTATTTCATTGTGCTGTGTTGTTGTGTGTGCAAATTTAGTTATAAAAGTTGTTTTTTTCAACTGTTTGATTTGTAAAACCAAAAAAAAAGGATAAACTTAAAAAAGTCTATCCTTATTATTTTTACATGAATGGTTTCATGATTATTCTGTAGCTTCAGTTGTTGAAGAAGTTGCATCAGTTTGATCAGCAACAGTTGTGTCAGCTGCAGGAACTTCAGGAGTACCTTCTGCTTTTTTAGCCTTACCACGACGAGTTGTTTTCTTCACTTCTTTTTTACCACCGTTGTAAATTGTATTGAAATCTACTAATTCAATCATTGCCATATCAGCGTTATCTCCTAAACGGTTACCTAACTTGATGATACGAGTGTATCCTCCTGGACGGTCACCAACTTTAGCAGCAACTTCTCTGAACAATTCTGTAACAGCATATTTATCTCTTAAATAAGAGAAAACTGTACGACGATTGTGAGTAGTATCTTCTTTTGATTTTGTAACTAATGGTTCAACAAATTGTTTTAAAGCTTTAGCTTTAGCAACAGTTGTATTAATACGTTTATGTTCGATTAAAGAACAAGCCATATTAGCTAACATAGCTCTTCTATGTCCTTTTTGTCTACTTAAATGATTGAATTTTTTTCCGTGTCTCATGACGTGTTTTATTTATCTTCATCTTGCATCAATCCGTAAAGGAGCGCAAAATATGAAGCAATTACTCTTTATCTAATTTATATTTAGTAAGATCCATTCCAAAAGTTAGGTTTTTATTAGCCACTAACTCATCTAATTCAGTTAATGATTTTTTACCAAAATTACGGAACTTCATTAAGTCGTTTTTGTTGAAAGAAACTAAGTCACCTAAGGTATCAACTTCAGCTGCTTTTAAGCAATTTAATGCTCTAACAGATAAGTCCATATCTACTAATTTAGTTTTCAATAATTGTCTCATATGAAGAGATTCTTCATCATAAGACTCAGTTTGAGCAATTTCATCTGCCTCAAGTGTGATTCTTTCATCAGAAAACAACATAAAGTGGTGAATCAACGTTTTAGCTGCTTCAGTTAATGCATCTTTAGGATGGATAGAACCATCTGTAATGATTTCAAAAACTAATTTTTCGTAATCCGTTTTTTGTTCCACACGGAAATTTTCGATAGAATACTTTACATTCTTAACAGGAGTGTAAATAGAATCTGTAAAAATTGTTCCTATTGGAGCGTTTGACTTTTTGTTCTCTTCTGCAGGAACATAACCTCTACCTTTTTCGATAGAAAGTTCCATATTTAGAGTTGTTTTAGTGTCTAAATTACAGATAACTAAATCTGGGTTTAACACTTGAAAACCAGAGATGAATTTTTGAAAATCACCAGCGGTAATCTTATCTTTCCCTGAAAGAGAGATAGAAACAGATTCATTATCAATATCTTCGATTTGACGTTTGAAACGTACTTGTTTAAGATTTAAGATAATTTCTGTTACATCTTCAACTACACCAGAAATGGTAGAGAACTCATGTTCTACTCCTTCAATTCTTACAGATGTAATTGCGTATCCTTCAAGAGAAGAAAGCAAAACTCTTCTAAGTGCATTACCAACAGTCAATCCATAACCAGGTTCTAAAGGTCTAAATTCGAATTTACCTTCAAAATCGGTTGAATCGATCATGATAACTTTATCGGGCTTTTGAAAATTAAATATTGCCATACTTTCGACTAATGTCAATTATTATTTGTTATACAACTCAACGATTAGTTGTTCTTTAATATTTTCTGGAATTTGAAGTCTTTGAGGTACAGAAACGAAAGTACCTTCTTTAGTATCATTGTTCCATGTGATCCACTCATAAACTTGAGAAGAACTTGCTAAAGAACGATCGATAGCTTCAAGAGATTTTGATTTTTCACGAACCGCTACTTTATCACCCGCTTTTAAGTGATAAGAAGGAACGTTTACTAATTCACCATTTACAGTGATGTGTCTGTGAACAACGATTTGACGTGCTGCTCTACGAGAAGGGGCAATACCCATTCTGTATACAACATTATCTAAACGAGCTTCACATAATTGAAGTAAAATTTCACCTGTTACTCCAGAAGCAGCAGATGCTTTTTTAAATAAATTTCTGAATTGTTTTTCAAGAATTCCGTAAGTGTACTTCGCTTTTTGCTTTTCCATTAACTGAACTGCATATTCAGATTTTTTACCTCTCTTTTTAGCTAAACCATGTTGCCCTGGAGGGTAATTTCTTTTTTCGAAGGCTTTGTCTTCTCCGAATATTGCTTCGCCAAATTTACGAGCAATTTTTGTTTTTGGACCAGTATATCTTGCCATTTTAAAAAAATTAAAAAAGGTAGGAATTATGAATTCAGGTCTATATCCTTCGATAATTTTAAACCTACCTATGTTATACTTAAATTATACTCTTCTTCTTTTCGGAGGACGACATCCGTTATGTGGCATTGGAGTTACATCAATGATTTCTGTAACTTCAACTCCAGAATTGTGAATAGATCTAATAGCAGATTCTCTTCCGTTTCCTGGACCTTTCACATATACTTTAACTTTCTTTAGTCCTGCTTCAAGAGCTACTTTACTACAATCTTCTGCAGCCATTTGAGCAGCATAAGGAGTATTCTTTTTAGAACCTCTAAAGCCCATTTTACCAGCTGAAGACCAAGAAATTACTTCACCTTTCTTATTAGTTAAAGAAATGATGATGTTGTTAAAAGTAGCATTAATATGCGCTTCACCCGAAGATTCAACGATAACTTTACGTTTTTTTGCAGTTGCTTTAGCCATATTATTACTTATTATTTAGTTGCTTTTTTCTTGTTAGCAACAGTTTTTCTCTTACCTTTTCTAGTTCTAGAATTGTTTTTAGTTCTTTGACCTCTCAATGGAAGTCCAGCTCTATGGCGAATACCTCTTTGACATCCGATATCCATTAAACGTTTGATGTTTAATTGAATTTCCGAACGCAATTCTCCTTCAATTTTAAAGTATGACACCGCATCACGAATTGCTCCGATCTCGTCGTCATTCCAATCTTGAACTTTCTTGTCTTCGCTCACTTGAGCTTTAGCTAAAATATCTTTAGCTCTGCTTTTACCTATACCAAATATGTATGTTAAAGCAATGATTCCTCTTTTTTGTTTAGGTATATCTACCCCTGCAATTCTTGCCATAATTATCCTTGTCTTTGTTTAAATCTAGGATTCTTTTTGTTAATAACGTATAATCTTCCTTTTCTACGTACAATAATGCACTCGGCACTTCTCTTTTTAACTGATGCTCTTACTTTCATTTTAATAGCTTTAGTATCTATAAGTAATTCTTGCTTTAGACAAATCGTAAGGACTCATTTCAAGTTTAACCTTGTCACCTGGTAATAATTTAATATAATGCATACGCATTTTACCAGATATATGAGCAATTACAACATGTCCGTTTTCTAACTCTACACGAAACATAGCATTTGATAATGCTTCAATAATTGTTCCGTCTTGTTCTATTGCTGATTGTTTTGCCATAAAAATTAAGCTACTGCTTTTCTATTTTTACCACTTTTCATCAAACCATCATAGTGTTTATTCAATAAATAAGAATTTATTTGTTGAATAGTATCTATTGCAACTCCAACCATAATTAACAAAGAAGTACCACCATAGAAATAACCCCAAGCACCTTGAACTCCAAGTAGACTTACAGCAATCGCTGGGAACACAGCAATCAAAGCAAGAAATAATGAACCTGGAAAGGTAATTAATGACATTATTTTATCTAGGTAATCTCCGGTTTCAACTCCTGGCTTAACACCCGGAATAAAACCACCACTTCTTTTCAAATCATCTGCCATCTTGTTAGTAGGCACTGTAATTGCGGTGTAAAAATACGTAAAAATTACGATTAACAAAGCAAAAACAATATTATATACCAAACCAAATGGATCATTAAACATTGCTGCTAATGAAAGTGCACTATCTGATTTTGACAAACCAGAAACTGCAGCTGGAATAAACATGATTGCTTGAGCAAAAATGATCGGCATAACACCTGATGCATTTAACTTCAAAGGAATAAACTGTCTGTTTCCTCCCATCATGTCTTGTTCAAAATCACCAGAAACAGTACGTCTTGCATATTGTACTGGGATTTTTCTTACAGCCATTACTAATAAGATACAAGCTATAATTACTAAAAACCATAGAATTAATTCAATAACAATCATTAAAGGACCACCATTTGTTTGAGCAGTTCTTGATGAAAACTCTTGAATAAAAGCTTGAGGCATTCTAGCAATAATACCCACCATTATCAATAAAGATATACCATTACCAATACCTTTGTCGGTAATTTTCTCTCCTAACCACATTGCAAAAATTGTCCCAGTAACTAAAATTAGTACCGAAGAGAATAAGAATGGGAAAGAACCAGCTCCTAACATAAATGCCTCTCCAGGCAATGTGTTATATAAGTTATAAATATAACCTGGACCTTGAACTAGAGTGATTAAAATAGTTAACCATCTTGTAATTTGATTGATTTTCTTTCTACCACTTTCTCCATCTTTCTGTAATTTTTGTAAATATGGTACTGCAATTCCCATTAATTGAACTACAATTGAAGCAGAGATATAAGGCATGATTCCCAATGCAAATACAGAAGCTTGCGAAAACGCACCTCCTGTAAACACATTAATTAACCATCCAATACCTTCATTAGTTTGGTTTGTAAGATTTGTCAATTTAGTAGCATCAATACCAGGAAGTGTCACCTGCGCACCAAAACGGTACACTAATAACAAACCAAGAGTCAATAAAATTCTATTTTTTAACTCTTCAATTTTCCAAACGTTGATGAATGAATCTATAAATTTCTTCATTTTACTAAAAGGATTATAAAGTTACAGCTTCTCCACCAGCAGCTTCAATTGCTGCTTTTGCAGATGCAGTAAATTTGTGAGCACTTACTTTAAGTTTTGTTTTTAGCTCACCTCTTCCTAAAATCTTTACTAAGCTATTTTTTGTAGCCAAACGTGTGTCAACATATACAGTAAAATCAACTGTATCTGTAACTACTCCGTTTTCTACTAATAATTGTAATGAATCAAGATTAACACCTTGATATTCTACTCTATTAATGTTCTTGAAACCAAACTTAGGTACACGTCTTTGAAGCGGCATTTGACCACCTTCAAAACCAATTTTCTTAGAATATCCAGAACGAGACTTTGCTCCTTTGTGTCCACGTGCAGCGGTACCACCTTTACCAGAACCTTCTCCTCTACCAACTCTTTTATTTTGGTTGTGAACTGAACCTTCAGCTGGTTGTAAGTTACTTAAATTCATAACTGTATAGTGTTATTTAGTTTCTTCTACAGAAACTAAGTGTTTAACTTTATTTACCATTCCAAGGATAGCAGGATTTGCATCATGCTCAACAACTTGTCCCATTTTACGAAGACCTAAAGCTTCCAAAGTTCTCTTTTGATCAAGAGGACAATTGATTTTACTTCTTACTTGTTTTACTTTTAATTTTGCCATGATTTCCTGTTAATTAACCTTTGAATACTTTTTCTAAAGATACTCCTCTTTGTTTCGCAATGGTTAAAGCACTTCTCATTTGTAATAAAGCATCAAAAGTTGCTTTTACTACGTTATGAGGATTAGATGAACCTTGTGATTTAGATAATACATCGTGTACACCTACAGATTCTAATACCGCACGTACAGCACCACCAGCAATAACTCCAGTACCGTGTGAAGCTGGCATTAAGAATACTCTAGCACCACCAAATTTACCTTTTTGTTCATGTGGAACAGATTGTCCTTGAAGAGGAATTCTCACAAGATTTTTCTTTGCATCTTCTACTGCTTTTGCAATAGCTTCAGAAACATCTTTAGATTTTCCTAGTCCATGACCTACCACACCGTTTTCATCACCAACTACTACGATAGCAGAGAAACCAAATGCTCTACCTCCTTTAGTAACTTTAGTAACACGATTTACACTCACCAAACGATCTTTTAATTCAAGACCTCCTGGTTTTACAATCTCTACGTTTTTATAATTATGATACATAATTTCTTAGAATTTAAGTCCAGCTTCTCTAGCTCCTTCAGCTAATGATTTCACACGTCCATGGTATAAATACCCACCTCTATCAAAAGAGATTGTTGAAATACCTGCTTTAAGTGCTTTTTCAGCAACTAATTTACCCACTGCTTTTGCAGTTTCAACAGCAGTTCCTTGAGCAACACCTTTATCTCTCGATGAAGCTGCAGCTATGGTTGTACCGTTTACATCATCTATGATTTGCGCATAGATTTCTTTATTACTTCTGAATACAGAAAGTCTTGGTTGAGCAGCAGTTCCGCTTACAATCTTTCTGATTCTGAACTTAATTCTTTGTCTTCTTTCAGATTTCGTTAATGACATAGTCTTAATTTTTAAGCTGATTTACCTGCTTTTCTTCTTAGTTCTTCTCCTACAAACTTAACTCCTTTTCCTTTATATGGTTCAGGTTTGCGGAAACCTCTGATCTTCGCAGCTACTTGACCTAATAATTGTTTGTCGAATGATGATAATTTCACTATCGGATTTTTACCTTTTTCAGAAATTGTTTCTAAAGTAACTTCTTTTACAACTTCTAGAACGATGTTGTGAGAGAATCCTAAAGCTAAATCAAGTTTTTGACCTTGATTTGAAGCTCTATAACCTACTCCAACTAATTCTAATTCTTTTGTAAAACCTTCAGAAACACCAACAATCATATTGTTGATTAATGAACGATAAAGTCCGTGTTTCGCTCTCTCATCTTTATGATCTGATGAACGTTCAACGATAACTTGGTTATCTTCGATTTTAACGGTTACATCAGAAAATTCTTGAGTAAGCTCGCCTAATTTTCCTTTAACTGAAACAACAGCTTCTTTAACTTCTACAGTTACTCCTGCTGGAATTGCAATTGGATTTTTACCTATTCTTGACATTGTCTCGTCTTTATTATTAATATACGTAACAAATTACCTCGCCACCAACATTTAATTGCTTAGCTTGTTTTCCTGTCATCAATCCTTTTGATGTAGAAACAATAGCAATACCCAAACCGTTTAAGATTCTTGGAAGGTTAGCTGAACTTGCATATTTACGTAAACCTGGTTTACTAATTCTTTGGATATCTTTGATAACAGACTCTTTTGTGTCTTTATCATATTTAAGTGCAATTTTGATTGAACCCTGTACAGAGTTATCTTCAAATTTATAACTTAAAATATACCCTTGATCGAATAAAATTTTTGTGATTTCTTTCTTCATGTTAGAAGCAGGAATTTCAACCACTTTGTGGTTAGCTCTCACTGCGTTTCTAACTCTCGTAAGATAATCGGCAATTGGATCTGTATACATATGTATATATTTGCGGTTATGGTTTTCAAAAAGTACTCACTAAATGAACCTTTAACCAATTAAACTTTTATTTGGATTGCAAAAGTAATAACTTTTTGCGAGATTACCAAGATGCTTTTTTAACACCTGGAATTAATCCTTGGTTAGCCATTTCACGGAACGTAACACGAGAAAGACCGAATTGACGCATATACCCTCTTGGTCTTCCAGTTAATTTACAACGGTTGTGTAAACGAACAGGAGATGCATTTTTAGGTAATTTTTGTAATGCTTCAAAATCTCCAGCAGCTTTAAGCGCTTTTCTTTTTTCAGCATATTTGTCTACAACTGCTTGTCTCTTTACCTCACGGGCTTTCATTGATTCTTTAGCCATATCTTAATTCTTTTTAAAAGGTAATCCTAATTCCGCTAATAATGATTTTGCTTCTTTATCTGTTTGAGCAGAAGTTACAAAAGTAATATCAAAACCAGATATTTTATTTACTTTATCAATATCAATTTCTGGGAAAATGATTTGTTCTAAAACACCTAAGTTATAATTACCTCTTCCGTCAAAACCAGTAGATTTAATTCCGCTGAAATCTCTAACACGTGGTAAAGATGAAGTAATCAATCTATCTAAGAATTCATACATTCTTTCACCACGCAAAGTTACTTTAGCTCCAATTGGCATACCTTTTCTCAATTTAAAAGACGCAACGTCTTTTTTAGAGATTGTAGCAACCGCTTTTTGCCCAGTAATTTTTGTCATTTCTTCAACAGCATAGTCTACTAACTTTTTGTCAGATACAGCTGCACCAACTCCACGGCTTACAACAATTTTTTCAAGTTTAGGAACTTGCATAACATTTTTGTAACCGAATTCTTCTTTAAGAGCTGCAATTACTCTGCTCTTATATTCTTCTTTTAGTCTAGGAATATATGCCATAACTATAATACTTGATTAGATTTTTTTGAAAATCTCACTTTCTTGTCTCCTTCTTGTTTAAAACCAACTTTAGTTACTTCTTTTGACTTTGGGTCAATTAAAGACAAGTTAGACACATGAATAGGAGCTTCTTTTTTAACGATTCCTCCTTGAGGGTTTTTTGCACTTGGTTTTGTATGTTTTGAAACCATGTTAACTCCTTCAACAATCGCTTTGTTTTTCTCACGAAGAACACGTACAATTTTACCTTCAGAACCTTTATGGTCTCCAGCAATAACTCTTACGATATCTCCTGATTTTATTTTTAGCTTTATCATTTGTATAAGAATTAAAGCACTTCTGGTGCTAATGATACAATTTTCATGAATTGTTTTTCACGAAGTTCTCTGGCAACCGGACCAAAAACACGAGTTCCTCTCATCTCTCCTGCAGCGTTTAACAATACACATGCGTTATCGTCAAAACGGATGTAAGATCCATCAGCTCTTCTCACTTCTTTTTTGGTACGTACAACTACTGCAGTTGATACCGCTCCTTTTTTAACGTTTCCGTTTGGAGTTGCATCTTTAATTGAAACTACAATTTTGTCACCAACAGAGGCATAACGACGTTTCGTTCCTCCTAAAACACGGATCGTAAGTACTTCTTTCGCTCCTGTGTTATCTGCTACTTTTAATCTTGACTCTTGTTGTACCATAATTACTTAGCTCTTTCAATGATTTCAACTAATCTCCAACATTTTGATTTAGATAAAGGTCTTGTTTCCATGATCTTTACTGTATCGCCAATATTGCAATCGTTTGTTTCGTCGTGCGCAACATATTTTTTTGTTTTTAACACGAACTTACCGTATAATGGGTGTTTCACTTTTGTAGTTTGTGACACAACAATAGATTTTTCCATTTTGTTTGATGTCACCACACCAATTCTCTCTTTTCTTAAATTTCTTTTTTCCATCTTTCAGCAGAATACAATTATTGTAACTCTCTTTTAGTTAACTCTGTGTGTAATCTCGCAACTGATCTTCTTAAACTTCTTAATTGAAGTGGATTTTGGATAGGCGAAATTGCATGAGCATTTTTTAGGTCGGTATACGTTTTCTTTAACTGACTAAGTTGTGTTTGTAACTCAGCTGCAGATAGATTTTTAATTTCTGATTGTTTCATAATAAATTTTGATTATGCTTCGAAATCTCTAGCAACGATAAACTTAGTTTTAACAGGAAGTTTTTGAGCTGCAAGACGTAAAGCCTCTTTTGCAACTGATAGAGGAACTCCTCCAACTTCAAACATAATTTTACCAGGTTTAACAACTGCAGCCCAATATTCAACTGCACCTTTACCTTTACCCATACGTACTTCTAATGGTTTCTTTGTAATAGGTTTATCTGGAAATATTTTGATCCATAATTGACCCTCTCTTTTCATGAAACGTGTTGCTGCAATACGAGCTGCTTCAATTTGACGAGAAGTAATAAATGAAGAATCTAAAGATTTGATACCAAACATTCCATTTGAAAGCTCGTGTCCTCTTTGAGAAACGCCTTTCATTCTACCTTTCTGTACCTTACGGTATTTTGTTCTTTTAGGCTGTAACATTTTTCTTTAGTTTAAATAATTACTTTCTTTTGCGTGCGTTTGGCTTATTTCCATCTCTTTTTGGAGCAGAAGATCCTGAAGGTTTAGACTTTTGTTTGTCCATTCCTACTAACGGAGAAAGATCTCTTTTTCCATAAACCTCACCTTTCATTATCCATACTTTGATACCCATTCTACCATAAGTAGTATGTGCTTCAGCTAATGAATAATCAATATCAGCTCTGAAAGTTGACAAAGGAATTCTACCTTCTTTGAAGTTTTCTGAACGTGCCATTTCAGCTCCATTCAAACGACCAGAAATTTGTACTTTGATACCTTCTGCGTTCATACGCATTGCAGCAGCAATAGCCATTTTAATTGCTCTTCTGTACGAAATTCTACTTTCAATTTGACGAGCAATACTTGTACCTACTAAGTAAGCATCAAGTTCAGGTCTTTTAATTTCAAAGATGTTGATTTGAACTTCTTTGTCTGTAATTTTCTTAAGTTCTTCTTTTAACTTGTCTACCTCTTGCCCACCTTTTCCGATAATAATACCAGGTCTAGCAGTAGTGATAGTAACGGTTACAAGTTTTAAAGTTCTCTCGATAATTATTTTTGATACACTAGCTTTTGATAAACGTGCATGGATATATTTTCTGATTTTGTAATCTTCAGCGATTTTATCACCGTAGTCATTACCTCCATACCAGTTTGAGTCCCATCCTCTGATGATACCAAGTCTATTCCCTATTGGATTTGTCTTTTGTCCCATACTGTTTATTAATTGCTTTGTGTGTTATTATTTGATCCTAACACGATGGTTACGTGGTTAGAACGTTTTCTAATTCTGTGTGCACGACCTTGTGGTGCTGGACGAAGTCTTTTCAACATCATTCCACCGTCAACAGTAATCGTTTTTACAAATAATCCTGCTTCTTCTAAATTAGCATCTTCGTTTTTCTGTACATAATTATTTATCGCAGATAATAACAATTTTTCTAATTTTCTTGAAGCTTCTTTTTGACTAAATCTTAAAATATTAAGAGCTAGTTCAACTTTCTGACCTCTTACTAAATCTGCGACTAAACGCATTTTTCTAGGTGAAGTTGGACAGTTATTTAATTTAGCAAATGCAATAGACTTATTAGCCTCTTTTCTTGCGTCTGCAGTTTCTCTTTTACGAACTCCCATTGCTTCTTATTTTTTACCTTTATTTTTAGCCCCAGCATGACCTCTAAAAGATCTTGTTGGTGAAAACTCTCCTAATTTGTGTCCTACCATGTTCTCAGTTACATAAACTGGAACAAATTGACGACCATTGTGAACTGCGATAGTCTGCCCAACAAAATCTGGAGTAATCATCGATGCTCTAGACCAAGTCTTAACAACACCTTTATTACCACCTGCAATATTTTCTTGAACTTTCTTCTCTAATTTATAGTGAACAAATGGTCCTTTTTTTAATGAACGTGCCATGTCTATCTAATTATTTCTTTCTACGTTCTACAATATACTTATTACTCGGGTTAACTTTAGAACGAGTTCTATAACCTTTAGCAGGTAAACCTTTTCTTGAACGTGGATGACCTCCAGATGAACGTCCTTCACCACCTCCCATTGGGTGATCAACTGGGTTCATTGCTACTGGTCTTGTTCTTGGTCTTCTACCTAACCATCTTGATCTACCAGCTTTACCTGATACGATTAATTGGTGGTCTGAGTTAGAAACTGCTCCAATTGTTGCTGAACAAGTTAACAAGATTAATCTTGTTTCACCTGATGGCATTTTAATAGTTGCATATTTTCCATCTCTTGCCATTAATTGAGCAAATGTTCCTGCAGAACGAGCAATAACAGCTCCTTGACCTGGTCTTAATTCGATACACGAAATAACAGTTCCTAGAGGAATTTTACTTAAAGGCATTGCATTTCCAATTTCTGGAGACGCATCTTCACCTGAAACTACAGTTTGTCCAACTTGTAATCCATTTTGGGCAATGATGTAAGTTTTAGCTCCATCAGCATAATACAATAATGAAATAAAAGCTGAACGATTTGGATCGTATTCAATTGTTTTAACTGTAGCTGGAATTCCAACTTTAGTTCTTTTAAAATCAATAATACGATACTTTTGTTTGTGACCACCGCCTGTGTAACGCATGGTCATCTTTCCTTGACTATTTCTACCTCCAGAGTTTTTTTTCGGTGCGATCAATGAACGCTCCGGCTTATCAGTTGTAATAGTGTCAAAGCTATTCACAACTCTAAATCGCTGACCTGGGGTAATAGGTTTTAATTTTCTAACTGACATTTTCTATTAGATATTAGTATAAAAATCTATTGTTTCTCCCTCTTGAACTTGTACAATTGCTTTTTTGTAAGCATTTGTTTTCCCACTGATTAAACCACTTTTGGTATATTTAACACTTCTATCAGCTCTATAGTTCATTGTATTAACTGTAACTACATTCACACCAAAAGCAGCTTCAACTGCATTTTTGATTTGAATTTTGTTAGCAGTTTTAGCAACTACAAAACCAAAACGGTTAAAAATTTCACCATCTTTAGTTATTTTCTCAGTTATAATAGGCTTAATTATGATACTCATAATCTTTTTATTTACTTAAATTAGCTTCAATTCCGTCTACAGCACCTTCTAAAAGAACTAAACTTTTTGCGTTTAAAATCGCATAAGTACTTAATTCCGAAGTAGTTACAACGCTAGACGTTTTTAAATTGCGTGACGACAAATATACATTTTTATTTGAATCACCCAACACAAATAAAGATTTTTTATTCTCTAACCCTAAAGATTTCAATACGTTAATGAAATTTTTAGTGCTTGGTGTTTCAAATGCAAAGTCTTCTACTACGATCAAATTAGACTCTTTTACTTTTAAAGAAAAAGCAGATTTACGTGCTAATCTTTTTAAGTTTTTGTTTAATTTGAATGAATAGCTTCTTGGTCTTGGTCCAAAAACAGTACCTCCACCTTTAAACAAAGGGTTTTTTGCAGATCCAGCACGAGCTGTTCCTGTTCCTTTTTGTTTTTTGATTTTACGAGTACTTCCAGCAACTTCAGCTCTTTCTTTAGCTTTATGGTTTCCTTGTCTTTGATTTGCTAAGTATTGCTTAACATCAAGATAAACCGCATGCTTGTTAGGCTCAATTGCGAAAACTGAATCAGAAAGTTGAACTTTTCTTCCAGTTTCTTTTCCGTTGATATCTAAAACTTTTACTTCCATTACTTCTGAATGATTACATAAGAGTTTTTGTGACCTGGTACACAACCTTTTATTACTAAAAGATTTTTCTCACCTACCACTTTTAAAACTCTAAGGTTTTGTACTGTTACATTATCTCCTCCCATTCTTCCAGCCATACGCATTCCTTTGAATACTCTAGATGGATAAGATGAAGCTCCTACAGAACCAGGCGCTCTTAAACGATTGTGTTGACCGTGTGTCGCTTGTCCAACACCGCCAAAACCATGACGTTTCACAACCCCTTGGAATCCTCTACCTTTAGAAACTCCTACCACATCAACAAATTCACCTTCAGCGAATAAGTCAACGGCGATTACATCGCCTAATTTGTACTCTTCATCAAAACCTTTGAATTCAACGACTTTTTTCTTTGCAGCTGTTCCCGCTTTCTTAAAGTGACCTAACTCAGCTTTAATAGAACGTTTTTCAGCTTTGTCATCGAAACCTAATTGAATCGCAGAATATCCGTCTACTTCAATGGTTCTGACTTGGGTAACAACGCATGGACCACACTCAATAACGGTACATGGAATGTTTTTTCCATTCTCGTCAAAGATGCTAGTCATGCCAATTTTTCTTCCGATTAACCCAGACATATTAAACTTATTAATTAATTAAACTCTTATTTATACAATAAATAGTATTCGCACACTACTCATTTTGAGGGTGCAAATATATAAATTATTTTTTAATTATCGCAAAAATAATTAGTTAAGGTAAAATTCCTTGAAAAATCAACATTTTACCAACTAATTTTGACAAGAAAAAAACCGTAATGCTTAAAAACATTAACGGTTTTTTTATGTATTGCGATGTTGCAATCTAAATCACTAAACTTTGATTTCTACTTCTACTCCGCTTGGTAATTCTAATTTCATTAAAGCATCGATCGTTTTTGAAGAAGAACTGTAGATATCTAACAATCTCTTGTATGAACTTAATTCGAACTGCTCTCTTGATTTTTTATTAACGTGCGGAGAACGTAATACAGTAAAAATCTTTTTGTGTGTTGGTAATGGAATTGGACCCGTTACTACAGCACCTGTACTTTTTACAGTTTTTACAATCTTCTCAGCAGACTTATCTACTAAATTGTGATCGTAAGATTTTAATTTTATTCTGATTTTTTGACTCATTTTCTTAAAAATTAAGCGTTACCTTTTGCTTTTTTAATTACAGCTTCTGAAATATTAGAAGGTGTTTCTGCATAATGTGAAAACTCCATTGTTGAAGTAGCTCTACCTGATGATAATGTTCTTAATGTAGTTACATAACCAAACATTTCTGATAAAGGCACATCTGCTTTGATAGTTTTAGCACCATTTCTATCACCCATGTCATTAACTTGACCTCTACGACGGTTCAAGTCACCTACGATATCACCCATATTTTCTTCTGGAGTAATAACTTCGATTTTCATGATTGGCTCAAGAATAACAGCTCCTGCAGCACGACCAACTTCTTTATATCCCATTTTAGCAGCTAATTCGAAAGACAATGCATCCGAATCCACTGGGTGGAAAGATCCATCCAATAAAGTTACTTTTAAACTATCTACTGCATATCCTGCTAAAGGACCTGCTTTCATAGCTTCTTTGAAACCTTTTTCTACTGCTGGAATATATTCTTTTGGTACGTTACCACCTTTTACTTCATTAACAAACTGTAATCCCATAGGAGCTTTACCGTCTACTAAATCAGCAGGTTCTAAACGGAATACGATATCACCAAATTTACCACGACCACCCGATTGTTTTTTGTAAACTTCTCTGTGTTGTGCTGATTTTGTGAACGCTTCTTTATATTCTACTTGTGGCTCACCTTGGTTTACCTCAACTTTAAACTCACGTTTCATACGATCTACAAGAATGTCTAAGTGTAACTCACCCATACCTGAAATAATCGTTTGACCTGAAGCCTCATCAGTTCTAACTGTAAATGTTGGATCTTCCTCAGCTAATTTAGCTAAAGCCATACCCATTTTATCAACGTCAGCTTTTGTTTTAGGCTCAATTGCAATACCAATTACAGGATCAGGGAATTTCATAGACTCAAGGATAATTGGGTGTTTTTCATCACACATAGTATCCCCAGTTTTGATATCTTTAAATCCTACTGCCGCTCCAATATCTCCAGCCTCAATATATTCGATTGGATTTTGTTTGTTAGCGTGCATTTGGTAAATACGAGAGATACGCTCTTTATTTCCTGAACGTGTGTTCAAAATATAAGAACCTGCATCTAAACGACCTGAATAAGCACGGAAGAAAGCTAAACGACCAACATAAGGGTCAGTAGCAATTTTAAATGCTAAAGCTGCGAACGGCTCTTTTGGATCAGGACGACGTAATATTTTCTTTTGATCTTCTTCTAATAAATCTGCATCATCAGGGTGAATTCCTTCGATACCTTCTTTATCCATTGGAGATGGTAAGTATTTACATACTGCATCTAACATGAATTGAACTCCTTTATTTTTGAATGAAGAACCAGCAATCATAGGAATGATAGCCATGTCAATTGTTGCAGCTCTTAAAGCTGTATTGATTTCTTCCTCAGTAATAGAGTTTTCATCTTCCATGTATTTTTCCAACAAGTTTTCGTCGTAAGTAGCAATCTCTTCAATTAAAATTGAACGATATTGTTTTACTTCGTCAACCATATCAGCTGGAATAGGCACGATATCAAAAGTTGCCCCTTGCGTTTCGTCATGCCAAATAATAGCTTGATTTTTTACTAAATCAACTACTCCTTTGAAGTCATTTTCTTCACCAATAGGTAAAGTAATAGCTACAGCGTTTGATTTCAACATATCTTTAACTTGTTGACAAACGTTTAAGAAGTTAGAACCTTGACGGTCCATTTTGTTTACGAATCCCATACGTGGAACTCTATATTGATCTGCTAATCTCCAGTTTGTTTCAGATTGAGGCTCAACACCATCAACTGCACTAAATAAAAACACAAGACCATCTAATACACGTAACGAACGGTTTACCTCAACTGTAAAGTCAACGTGACCCGGTGTATCGATAATATTAAAGTGGTATGGTTTTGATTCTGGTAATGGTTTACCTTGTTCTGTTGGAAAATTCCATTCACAAGTAGTTGCAGCAGAAGTAATGGTAATACCTCTTTCTTGCTCTTGTGCCATCCAGTCCATTGTTGCAGCACCATCGTGTACTTCACCAATTTTGTGTGATTTTCCAGTATAGAATAAAATACGCTCTGTAGTGGTAGTCTTACCCGCATCAATGTGAGCAGCAATACCAATGTTTCTTGTAAATTTTAAATCTCTAGCCATTTCTATACGAATTAAAATCTAAAATGAGAGAATGCTTTATTAGCATCTGCCATTTTGTGAGTATCCATTCTTTTCTTAACAGCAGCACCTTCTTCTTTAGCCGCAGCTAAAATTTCAGAAGCTAATTTTCCTGCCATTGATTTTTCGTTTCTTCTTCTTGCATAAAGAATCATCCATTTGATAGCGTAAGAAATTTTTCTATCTGGACGAATTTGCATTGGAATTTGGAATGTAGCTCCACCCACTCTACGTGAACGAACTTCTACGTGAGGCATAACATTTGTTAATGCATCTTTCCATACTTCTAAAGCAGATTTTTCTGCATCTTGCTTTTTAGTTTCTACGATTTCTAATGCATCATAGAATACTTTAAAAGCTGTTGATTTTTTACCATCCCACATTAAGTTGTTTACAAAACGTGTTACTAACTGATCGTTAAATTTTGGATCTGGTAAAAGTGGTCTTTTTTTGGCCGCTCTTTTTCTCATGTCTTTTCTTTAAAAGATTTTAAATTACTTTTTCTTTCCAGTTGGTGCAGCTGCTTGTCCTGGTTTTGGACGTTTAGCTCCATACTTAGATCTACGTTGTGTTCTTCCTGCAACACCCGCAGTGTCTAACGCTCCACGTACAATGTGGTAACGTACACCTGGTAAATCTTTTACTCTTCCACCTCTAACTAATACTATCGAGTGCTCTTGTAGATTGTGACCTTCTCCAGGAATGTATGCATTTACCTCGTTACCGTTTGTTAAACGAACCCTAGCTACCTTTCTCATTGCTGAGTTTGGTTTCTTAGGAGTTGTTGTGTAAACACGAGTACACACACCTCTTCTTTGAGGACAAGAATCTAAAGCAGCCGATTTACTCTTCTTAGTTATTTGGGTTCTCCCTGTTCTTACTAATTGTTGAATTGTTGGCATAATTAAATACTAAAAATTTTTATTGTTTAAAATTCCCGCTTTTTACGGGGTTGCAAATGTAGGAATTATTTTTTACTTTCCAAATCTTAATTTATTAATTTTCAATGCGATTTGATTTTTGTAGTGTTTTGATTTGTATTAAGTTACAAAAAAGAAAGACAAATTCAAGCCAGCCCCGATGGAAGCAAACTACCATGTAGTGCGGACAGCGGGAATATGGAAACCAAAAATTCCCAAGCCATTCGCTCCTGATTCTGAACCATCTCAAAGCTTCCGTGATAGAATGACAAATTGGATATAAAATTTATTTTACTTTTTTTCGTTTCTTTACTGCTATGAAATTACTCTTAAGTTTTACGTTGTTTTTTTGGTTCCAATTTTCTTTGGGGCAAAACTTCTATTTAAAAATTGAAGGGGCTTCTGAACAAGAGCGCAAAACTATAGACAGTATTGCATATGAGTTTAAACACAACACTGTTACTTCTCTTTTAAAAGAACAGCAACGTTTTGAAAGCAAATTAACGCAACAAGGTTTTCTAGATTGGTTGCTTCTAGAACAAAAAAAGGTGAATGATAGTAGTTTTGTCTTTGAATATAAATTGGGTGATTTTACAAAAAACAATACTATATACATAGGTAAACTTTCTGCCGATGAAAAATCGCTATTGCAATTAGAGCACGACACTTTGGTAATTGCTATGAGTGAAGTTGAAAATTTCATGAAAAACAAAATAGCCCTATTAGAAAAGAAAGGCTATTCGTTAGCAAATTTGCAATTAATTAATCAACGGAAAATTGGTCATAATTTATTTTCTGAATTACGACTAAATCTCAATTCGAAAAGAAATATTACCGATATAGTAATTGTTGGTTATGATAAATTTCCGACAGGAATTAAAAAAGCGATTACCAAAAAAGCAAAGAAAGCAACATTTAATCAAGAAAATTTAAAACAGATTAATGAAGAATTTAGCAAACTACAATTTATAAATCAGCTGAAATATCCCGAAATTTTATTCACAACCGATTCTACCAAGATTTTTGTGTATTTAGAAAAATCGAAACCTAATAAATTTGATGGTTTTATTGGGTTTTCAAACGATGACAAAAGCAAATTGACGTTTAACGGCTATTTAGATTTGCAATTGCAGAATATTTTGAATTCGGGCGAAAAATTTAATTTGTATTGGAAAAATGATGGCAACCAACAAACGTCATTTAATTTAGGAACCGAAATTCCGTATCTATTTAAAAGTCCGATTGGAATTAAAGCAAATCTTCGAATTTTTAAACAAGATTCTACTTTTCAGAATACGATTACCGATTTAAATTTAGGCTATTATTTCTCATACAACACTAAAGCCTATTTGGGTTACCAAAAAACAAATTCGGTTGATATTCAAAACATCAATTCGTTAAGTTTGAACGATTTTACGAATACTTTCTTTACTTCGAGTTTTGAACACGTAAATTTTGCAACTGATAATTTTATTTTTCCGGAACGAACAAAAGTGTTTACTAAGATTGGACTAGGAAACCGAACTATTTCGAGTTCAAAATCAAATCAGTTTTTTGGTCAACTCGAATTTAGTCATTATTTCGAATTGAATCAGAAAAATAGTATTTTCATAAAAAATCAATCCTATTACTTACAAAGTGATTCTTATATCATTAACGAATTGTATCGTTTTGGCGGCATAAACTCGATTAGAGGTTTTAACGAAAATAGTTTGCAAGCGAATGTTTTTAGTGGAATTATGGCCGAATATCGTTATTTAGTCGCACCAAATTTATACGTTCATTCCATAACCGATTATGGCTATTTTCAAGATAAAACATCTGATATTGATGACAAACTTTTGGGATTGGGTTTTGGTTTTGGATTATTTACCAAAAACGGCTTGTTTAATTTAATTTATGCCAACGGAAGTACGAGCGAACAAACCATAAAATTGTCTAATTCTATTGTGCATATTAGTTTTAAAACGAATTTTTAGATTAGATTTCAGAGTATTAGATTTTCGGATATTCAGATTAATTCGTAATTATTAATTAACTATCTTTGCGCCATGGAAAAAGACAACCAAATATTCGGAATTAGAGCAATTATTGAAGCGATTAACGCTAAAAAGGAAATTGATAAAGTATTCGTTCAAAAAGAAGCTCAAGGTGACTTGATGCAAGATTTGATGAAAACGATGAAAAGAAATAACATCAATTTTTCCTACGTTCCTGTTGAAAAACTAAACCGATTAACTCCGAATAATCACCAAGGCGCTGTGGCAACTATTGCCCCTATATCTTTTGTTTCCTTAGAAACTTTAGTAGAAAGCGTTATTGAAACTGGTAAAAAACCTTTATTCCTAATTTTAGACCAATTATCAGATGCGCGTAATTTTGGCGCCATCATCAGAACTGCAGAATGTACGGGTGTTGACGGAATCATTATCCAAAAACAAGGGTCGGCTCCTGTGAATGGAGATACGGTTAAAACTTCGGCTGGAGCTGTTTTTAATGTTCCTATTTGTAAAGTAGATCACATTAAAGATGCCATCTTCTATTTGCAAGGAAGCGGAATCAAAACCGTTGCGGCAACTGAAAAAACAGAAAATCATATTTACGACATCAATTTCAACGAAGGCGTTGCTATTATTATGGGTAGCGAAGACAGAGGCGTTAACCCTTCAGTTCTAAAAATTGTAGATGAAAAAGCAAAATTACCCATGTTTGGCACAATTGAATCGTTAAATGTATCAGTAGCTTGTGGGGCTTTTTTGTATGAGGCTTTGAGACAGAGACTTAATTAGTCAATTCTTCAATATGCCAATGTGCCAATAGCTTTTTGGATATATAAATTTTAATTGGCTAATTGACGAATTGGCTCATTTCTTCCCTCCTAAAAACTCATAAACCACTTTCATAGAAGAATTGAAGTATTCTCTTATGACCTCTTCTGGTTTTGGTGGTGGATTAAAATTTCCTTTTTCGTCGAAGTTTTTCATAAATGGATCGAGTTCAGGATTGAAATCGGGTTTTTGCCATTCGTAAAAAATTGTTTTCCCAAATTGGGGTGTTTTTAGAAGTAAGGCTAATGCCAATCCAACAATAAATCCTGCCAAATGTCCTTCCCACGAAATGCCTTCTTTCACATTCGGAAACATATACCAAACGCTTCCTCCGTATAAAATGACGATGGTAAATGATAAAGCTACCAATCGGTAATATTTGGTAAAAATACCTTTGAAGAAGATAAAACTCACCAAAGCATAGATTAATCCGCTAGCGCCAATGTGATAACTTGGTCTTCCTAACAACCAAGTTCCTAACCCTGAAAAGAGAATTCCTAAAAATAAAACCACAAACGATTGTTCTTTGTAGAAATACCTCAAAATAGGCAACAATAACAATAATGCAATGGAATTATTGGCTAAATGTTCAATATCACCATGCAAAAACGGGCTGAAAAGAATTCCTTTCAAACCGAAAATTTCTCTTGGATACACGCCAAAATGCGACAAACTATGAGGAAAATGCAATTCGTACCAAAAAACCAACCATAAAGTCAATACAAAAAACAGCGGCAATAAAATGACCGCTTTAGTAAACTGAAAAGGATTATCGTGGTGTTTTTCCATACTCTTTAGAATTCAAAGATAAAGCCAAAATTATTTTAATGAAATTATGGCAGATTTATTTTGAAACACATAGTCACATAAGTTTTTAATTTCTAACGCAAAGCCGCTAAGTTTTTCGCAAAGTAAGCAAAAGAAAACCTTGAAAATTATAAGAATCTGACCAAAAAACTGATAAAGTAAAAAGTTTAGATAAAGGATTGTCACCTTGAAGGGACTCTTGATGTGTTCATGCCGTTACACTTTTACAGAGTTCACAAAGCGAAGTCTATATTATCTTAAATAAATGAAATGCCTTTAAATAATTATTTTAGAACCTATGTTTCTATGTGGTAAAAATCTAAAAAGAATCGTATATTTTTGTAATTTTACATCATGAATCAACCATTAGCCGAACGCATTCGTCCACAACAATTATCAGATTACATCAGCCAATTGCATTTAGTTGGACCTGAAGGCTCGTTAACACAACAAATTGCCAAGGGTTTAATTCCAAGTTTAATTTTATGGGGACCACCTGGAACTGGGAAAACCACCTTGGCACAAATTATGGCACAAGAAAGTAAACGACCGTTTTTCCAACTGAGTGCTATACATTCAGGTGTAAAGGACATTCGTGAAGTCATTGAAAAAGCAAAACAAAGCAATGGTATATTCACCGCAAAAAATCCGATTTTATTTATTGATGAGATTCATCGATTCTCAAAATCACAACAAGATTCTTTATTAGCGGCGGTAGAAAAAGGTTGGATAACTTTAATAGGTGCCACTACAGAAAATCCGAGTTTTGAAGTCATTCCCGCTTTGTTGTCAAGATGTCAGGTCTATGTGTTGAATGCCTTTACCAAAGAAGATTTAGAAGCATTATTACATCGCGCGATTAAGACCGATGAGCAACTTCAAAATAAAGATATTCAACTTAATGAAACAGAGGCTTTATTAAGACTTTCAGGTGGCGATGGACGAAAATTATTGAATATTTTTGAATTGGTCATTAATGCAACCGATACTTCGACAGGTTCAGTAATCATTGAAATTACAAATGAAAAAGTAATGCAATTGGTCCAAAAAAATACGGTGCTGTATGATAAAACTGGTGAACAACACTATGATATTGTTTCAGCATTCATAAAGTCAATTCGTGGAAGCGATCCAAATGGTGCAGTGTATTGGTTAGCCCGAATGATTGAAGGTGGAGAAGATGTGAAATTTATTGCTCGAAGATTGTTAATTTTAGCCAGTGAAGATATTGGAAATGCCAACCCAACAGCTTTTATCATGGCAAATAATGCCTTTCAAGCGGTGGCAACAATTGGTTACCCAGAAAGTCGTATTATTTTGAGTCAATGTGCGATTTATTTAGCCACTTCAGCTAAAAGTAACGCCAGTTATATGGCTATTGGAAAAGCACAACAAATGGTAAAACAAACAGGAGATTTACCGGTGCCTATTCATTTACGAAATGCACCTACCAAATTAATGAAGGAATTAGGCTATGGAGATGAATATAAATATTCGCATGATTTTCCGAACAACTTTGCGGAACAAGAATTTTTACCTACCGAAATTTCAGCAACAAAATTCTTTGAGCCTGGAGAAAATGCTCGAGAAAAAGAATTACGCCAATTTTTAAAAAACCGTTGGAAAGATAAATACGATTATTAAATCTTAATTAAAACTTTACCTCAACTTTCTCTGAAACCAATTGGTCATTCTGATAATATTCGAAGAACCAACCCGTATTTTTCTTTAAAAAAGTTCCGGAAATAGTACCTTTTTTGGCTGTAAAAACATTTTCAATACTGGTTGCTAATAATTCATAAATAACGGTAGGAACACTATCTACTAATTTATAACCGTTTTGAATGGCTATTGCAGTTAATCTTTCCTTTGGAACATTTTTACTTTCAACAGCTATTGGTGTTGCAGTAACCGTTTCTTTTTCAATTATAGCATTACTAGTATTCGTAAAATTTAATTGTCCTTTCATAGCACCTAATGCCATTCTAAAAGATTCATTATAAGACTTTTGATACTCTTTTTCTCTACTACTTCCTTGTATACTAGTATAGATTACTTTATTAGCACAATCTTTCAATTCAAAGTTTACTTTGGTAACAAACATATTACTCTTTTTAAGCGCATTTACATAAAATGCTAAACAACGGTTATTTGCTAATTCACTAGGAAATTGATCGGTGTCATAATAAACAACAAATCCTTCTTTCTCGAAAAAAGCTTTTGTCATTGAACTTGTATTGTACTCGTTTTCATCACTGAAAAAACTAAATTTTTTCGGTACAATTACATATTTATAATTTTCCTGAGCAATGGAAAAAGAGTAGGTAAATAAAACGAATAACAAAACTATTTTTTTCATATGTTTAAATTTTAATTTTCAGCGGTAACATATGGAATCGCATTTTTATTACTGGTGTTTGCTTGTGCAAACTTTTTGTTAATAGCGATTTCATTTCTATAATATATTTTTTAAATCTAATAAATGTTTAATTTGCAAAACTTGATTTTCAACTTCGATATTTTGTTCGTTGAAAAAAACCGCTTCAATTCCGGCTTCTTGTGCGCCAACAATATCAGCTTCATAACTATCACCTATCATTAAGCTTTCTTCTTTTGAAGCGTTTGCCAAAGATAAGGCAAAATCAAATATAGTTGGATGTGGTTTTTTTACACCCGCCATTTCAGAATTGGTAATCGTATCAAAATAATGAACAATATTAGAATTATTCAATTTTTTTGATTGCACTGAAGCAAAACCATTGGTAATAATGTGCAATTTATAATTGGGTTTTAAATAATCTAAAATTTCGATTGCACCATCAAATAAATGATTGTGCTCCGGTAAATAGTTGATATAATCATCTGAAATTTGATCAATAATTGCATCTGAAATTTCAAATTTCAAAGCGTCAAAAACATCTTTCAAACGAAAATAGCGTAAATCTTCGTGCGAAATTTGATTCACTTGATACAATTTCCAATAATGTTGATTTCTAGGAATATAAATTTTGAGAAAATCATCTAGTGAAATTTCAAAATCGCGTTCCTTAAAAATAGTTTCAAATGCAAACGCCGAATTTTTATCAAAATCCCAAAGCGTGTGATCTAAATCGAAAAAGAGATGCTTTTTATGTTTAAAATATTTCAAGAAATTATTATTTTTTAGAAACTATTTCGGCATTTTCGATATTATAAATCCAATTATCGACATCAGTTTCATTGACTTTGAATGTTCCTTTAATTGTCAAATAGGTATCGGTTTTTAGCTTTGGCAAACCTCCTTTAAACTTTAATCCAGCAATGGTTTCAGGTCCTGATTTTCCACAAAAAAAGCAAGAAGCAAAAACATTTTTACTTAGCGCATAATTTTTTGAATCAATAGGCACAATAAAACCTGTCAAATAAACTGTTTTATTGTGATATGATTTTAATTTTAAATTGACTTGTGGGAATTCTACTTCGCCATATGAGGCGTGTTTTTTACGGATATATTTTATATCACCTAATAACTTCCAAGTTAGTGTATCTGTTACAACTGTTGTTTCATTTATTGATGGTTTTTCAATTTTCGAGTTTTTTTCGAAACCCATTAATGAAATAAATACAATTAAGGCTAAAACTATTTTACTAAAATTACGCATTGGCTAATGTTTTTGATATGTTTAAATTATAGGCTTTTATCGCAGGAATCAAAGCAGCAATAAAGCCAACAAATAGGGTGAGTAAAAACAGTGTTCCTTCCTTTTCCCAAAGAAATTCATACGGATTAAAACTCATTTTAAAATCTGCTTCTGAGGAATTAGAGAGAAAACTCAATGCAACTCTACCTAAAATCGTACCAAAAACAAACCCAACTATACAAAGCAATAAACTTTCTATCATTACTACTTTTAATAATTGAAATCTGCCTGCTCCATTAACACGCATTAGGGCAAATTCAGATTTTCGTTCTTTTAATGTATTGAATAAGGCGATAAATATCGAAATTCCTGAAATTAACATAATTCCGTAGGCTAAATATTGCAACGCCGTTACCCCTATCCCAAACAAACCAAACAAACGATTAACTTCAAAAGCTGGTGAAACTGCTTGCATTTTTGTATTTTGTGGTATGACGCGTTGCCAAGTTAGTTTTGCCATTTGGTTGCGAATTTTCAATAAAACTGCAGTGATTTCCATATTTGGCTCATCTAGAGTTAAATCCACCTCTTCATGTTCGTGTTCACCTTCTTGATGCACATGCCCTTCCTCGCCATGCGCAGGATTTTCTTCATGTCCGTGGTGCATTTGCCAAACCGTGGGAATTGTACAAAGAATTAAATTATCAACCACTTTTCCTGTATGTGTTGCTATTCCAACTACTTTGTAGGCATAGTTTTCGTGTACCTCACCTTCTTCTGCATCACCATGTGAGCCAAAGAATTCATCTCCAACACTTATATTTAATTTTTGAGCTATTTCGCTTCCAACTACTACTTCAAAATTCTTTTCATAAAGTCTTCCATCGGACACTTTTGCCTTAAATTTTGTTAAATAATCGTGAGTTGTTCCTAAAATTTTATAACCGCGATAATTATCGCCAAAAGCTAACGGTATTGCTTTTTCAACATAGGGATTATTCATCCATACTTTTGCTGAATCAAAATTAATATTGCCGGTTGGAGCATCTACTTGGTAAACCGAAGATAAAATTAATTGCAACGGACTTCCTTGAGCACCCAAAACAAGATCTACATCTTCAATATTACTTGAAAATTTTTCTTCAAATTGTTTTTCAACCAAAATTAAAGTAGTGATTATTGCGACACTCGATGTTAATAAAATAACACTCAAAATAGTGTTTAATGGTTTAAACCAAATGTTTTTCCATGCTAATTTTGCAATCATACCAAAGTAATTTTATTAATGAATTTTTCTTTAATTCGGCTATCGTGCGTTACAATAAGTAAAGCTGCTTTGTATTCTTTTGACAAAGAAGTTAGCAAATCGATTACTTTTTCAGCATTTTTATCATCCAAACTAGAAGTTGGTTCGTCTGCCAAAAGTACTTTTGGTTCATTCATTAATGCGCGAGCAATTGAAACCCTTTGTTGTTGACCAATACTCAACTGAGATGGCAATTTTTCAGCCTGATTTTCAATTCCTAATTGTTCTAACAATCTTTTTGCGCGTTTAGTATGCTTTTTACCTGTTGCTAACCAACTTGCCATTTGTAGATTTTCCAGAACCGTTAAAGCCGCAATGAAATAGGATTTTTGAAAAACTACACCGATATTTTTTCCGCGAAATTTATCAGTTGTTTTTTCTGACAATGAAACTAAATCGGTATTATCAATTATAATTTCACCCGATTTTGGTTGCAACAATCCTGCTAAAATATGCAAATAGGTTGTTTTCCCTTTACCTGAATCTCCAGTAATAAGCAAAGTGCTTCCTGCTTCGCAATACAAATCTGGAAAAATAAATTCTTGGTCTTTAGAATAAGAAAATCGTAAATTTTTGGTACTTATCATACGTAAATATTCCGCTTAAATTGTGTCGAAAGTTACTAAAAAAATTAAATAAAATTATTGTGCCGCTTTGTATCTATTGCTTACTTCTGTCCAATTAACTACATTCCATAAAGCAGCTAAATAATCGGCTCTTTTATTTTGGTATTTCAAATAGTATGCATGTTCCCAAACATCAATGCCAAAAATTGGTGTTCCTTTCACTTCGGCAACATCCATAAGTGGATTGTCTTGATTTGGTGAAGAAGTAACTACTAATTTACCTTCTTTAGTTACTATTAACCAAGCCCAACCCGAACCAAAACGACTTGCTCCAGCAGCGTTTAGTCTTTCTTTTAATTTGTCTAAACTCCCAAAAGTATCGTTAATTGCATTTTCCAATTCTGTTGACATTTTTGTGTTTTTTTCAGGTGTTAACACCGACCAAAATAACTCATGGTTATAATGTCCGCCAGCATTATTTCTAACCGCCATTGGTAATTTTGATACTTTATCAAAAATTTCGTTTAAACTTAATTTTTCATCAGCAGTTCCTGTTAAAGCTGTATTTAGATTTTTTACATAGGCTGCATGATGCTTACTGTAATGGATTTCCATTGTTTGAGCATCTACAAATGGTTCTAAAGCATTATAAGCATATGGCAACGCTTTTTGAGTAAACTGAGCAGAGGCTGTAAATGCGACTAAAAATAATGCGACTAAAAGTTTTATGTTTTTCATGATCTCTAAATTTTTTATAAAATTACGGCTTATCGCTTACATAAAAAATTATGATGTCTTAAAATTTCCATAATTGTTGGTTTAAACGCAAAGAGCACTGAGATTTTTCGCAAAGTTCGCAATGGAAAATTTATAAAAAAACTATGTGGCTATGTGTTTTAAAAATCAAAAAATCCCTTCATCCTGAAAACTCAAATAACCATTTTCGGTAATAATGATGTGGTCTAAAACCTGAATTTCCAATGTTTGCCCGGCTTCTTTTATTTTTTTAGTGATTTTTAAATCGGCATCACTGGCGATTAATTTACCTGATGGATGATTGTGAGAAAGTATTAACGCTGTTGCGTTTTGCTCAAAAGCCATTTTGAAAATTAAACGAATATCTACAACAGTACCTGTGATTCCGCCTTTTGAAAGTTGAGATTTGTAGATGACTTTATTAGAATTATTTAGATATAATACCCAAAATTCTTCGTGAGGCAATTCGCCAATAATAGGCTGTAAGATTTCAAAAACGGCTTTGCTTGAGGTAATTTTTTTGAGTTCGATAGCATCTTCTGCTCGGCGTCTTCTTCCTAATTCTAATGCTGCTGCGATAGAAATAGCTTTGGCTTCTCCAATTCCTTTGAATTGTGTGAGTTGAGCAACCGACATTTTTCCTAAGGTATTTAAATTGTTTTCTGAAGAAGCCAAAATGCGTTGGCACAATTGCACGGCACTCTCATTGCGAGAACCAGAACCAATTAAAATAGCTAATAATTCGGAATCAGATAAGGTGGATTTACCTTTAAGAAGAAATTTTTCACGAGGGCGATCGTCTTCAGCCCATTGGTTGATTGGCGTGTACATAAAATTTATTTTGGCGTTTATAAGAACAAAGATAGAAAAAATGGAGTAATTTGAAGATTTGAAAATAAATAAATTCTCAAATCTTCAAATTCTCAAATTAGTGCATCAAATTTTTCACCTCATCAAAATTCAAACCACCATAATTTCCTGAGCTCATTAATAATAAGGCCGAATTTTCTAAATTTTGGCTGAATAAAAATTCTTTAAATTCAGTTGGATTGGTATAAATAATTAAATCTTTTCTGTTAAATGCTTTTGCAATTTGTTCTTGTGAGACTTCTTCTAATTGTTTAATCTTTACTGCATCTGGCGAATAGAAAACTACCGCAACATCTGCTGCATCTAGAGCACCTTCATACTCTTTTAAAAATTCGGCATTTAAACTACTATAGGTGTGTAATTCTAAACAAGCTACTAATTTTCTGTCGGGATATTGCGCTTTTACGGCTTTTGTTGTTGCTGAAACTTTACTTGGTGAATGTGCAAAATCTTTATAAGCGACTTTATTGGCGCTTTCTGCAATTTTTTCCAATCGTTTTGAAGCACCTTTAAAACCGGCAATAGCTTCATAAAATTCGGCTTCATCAACACCCATGCATTGGCAAATCCATTTGGCACCCGCTAAGTTGCTTAAATTGTGTGCTCCAAAAACTTCAATTGGCATTGGGCCTTCAGGAGT
Organism: Flavobacterium sp.; assembly: GCA_017983975.1. GTDB lineage: Bacteria > Bacteroidota > Bacteroidia > Flavobacteriales > Flavobacteriaceae > Flavobacterium. The sequence goes on along the minus strand of JAGOAL010000011.1, from coordinate 4,211 downwards.
ATCTAATAAAGTCGTTCCGTTTTCTACCGTGTAAGTTGGAGTTTGATAAGCAATTTTTCGGATTGGATTATCGGTTCCTTCTGCAACCGATTTTACAGCTTCGTCTTCTTCGTTATAGACTAAAATTCCGCCACGCGTGATTTGGTTGGTAAAAATTCTAAATTGTTCTACATAATTATCAAAGGTTGGAAACACATTGATATGATCCCACGCTATTCCAGACAGCAATGCAATATTCGGTTGGTACAAATGAAATTTTGGACGTAAATCAATTGGAGAAGTCAAATATTCATCGCCTTCCAAAACAATAAAATCATTGTTTTCAGTTAAATGAACCATGGTGTCAAAACCTTCTAACTGAGCTCCTACCATATAATCTACTTCGATATTGTGATAATGCATTACGTGTAAAATCATCGAAGTAATGGTTGTTTTACCGTGCGAACCACCAATAACCACTCGGGTTTTATTTTTCGATTGTTCGTATAAAAATTCGGGATAGGAATAAATTTTCAACCCTAATTCTTGAGCTTTTAATAATTCTGGATTATCAGCTTTGGCGTGCATTCCTAAAATAATTGCTTCAATATCGGTTGTGATTTTTTCGGGAAACCAACCTTCTTCTTTTGGCAACAATCCTTTTTTCTCCAAACGTGATTTTGAAGGTTCAAAAATAGCGTCATCGCTACCAGTTACATGATATCCTTTATTGTGTAAGGCTAATGCTAAATTGTGCATGGCAGCTCCGCCAATGGCTATGAAATGTGTTCTCATATTATATGTTTATGTTTAATTGTTAATTGTTTATGGTTAACTATTAACTACAAACAAGAAACTATAAACTTTTTATTTTTCAAATTGTTCTTTTAACTTATTGGCTTTCGCTTTATCTTTTAACTTATTCAAATATAAGTCATATAATTTTTCAAATGTAATTTTTGAATTACCAATTTCGTGTGCTTTTTTGTAATTGCTTTCTGCTTTCGCATATCGCTTAAAATACACATCGATATATCCTTTGGCTAAAAAACCATTTACTTTTGAAAGTACCATTAACTCATCGGCATATTTTTGGGCTTTTTTTTCACTACCGCCAATAATTCCTGGTAATTCAAGATACAACATTACTAAAGCCCAACGGGTTTCAATATGTTTACTATCTAATTTTGCTGCCGTTAAAAAAGCCTCTTCTACTTCATCAATTAATCCTAAAGCCTTAAATTTATTAGATTCTTTAGCCTTCATTCCTAAAGCACCACCATATTTGTACCAATAATTAGCCGTTCTTGGAAAATTGTTTTTCAATTTTTTATAATTATCGACAGCCTCATCCCATTTTTTTTGATGTCCGGCAATATCGCCAAGATATTCAATTGTTTTAGCATGATTTGGATGAGAAATTAAATATTCTTGCAACAATATCTTAGCTTCACTCATTTTTTTTTGCGCCAACAAGCTTTCTCCCTTCTCAAAACTTGACTGAGAAAATGTGAATAGTGAAAAAAACAAGAAAATTAGCTGCAAATATTTCATTGCTCAAAAATAGTGAAATGATTTTGGATTTTCTACATAAAAAAAACGACTTGATTGCTCAAGTCGTTTTTCATCTTATGGTATTTAAACAATTACTTCACAATTGTCATTTCGTCAACAATATGTTTAGCTCCTGAGAAATTCTCAATTACCCATAACACGTAACGAATATCAACATTGATTGTTCTTTGTAATTTATTATCAAAAATAACATCACCGGCCATAGCTTCAATATTTCCGTCGAATGCTAATCCGATTAATTCTCCTTTTCCGTTTAAAACTGGAGAACCTGAGTTACCGCCTGTAATATCATTATCCGTTAAGAAGTTAACGTGTAAAGATCCGTCTTTATCTGCATAACGACCAAATTCTTTTTTAGCATTCATTTCTAATACTTTTGCAGGTAGATTAAATTCTAAATCTCCTTTTTTGTATTTTTTAACTTGCCCTTCTAATGTTGTATAGTTGTTGATTTTTGCATCGTTACGTTTGTCTACAGGTAATGAACGAACTTTACCATACGTTAAACGTAATGTTGAATTTGCATCTGGATACTTGATTTCTCCAATTTTAGATTCTCTTAAACCTTCTACTAATAAACGGAAAGACGCTCCAAAATCGTTTTGAGCTTTCATTAACTCCTCACTTCTTTTTCCAAAATGAGATACTAAATCCAATGTTAAAACTTGTAATGGATCGTTTGCTAAGGCAGCTTCATTTGGTACATCTAAAAAGGCTTTAATTCTGTCTTTAGAAGTAAAAATACTGGTTTCAAAAGCTTCATTTACATATTGAGTAAAATCACCATTGTTTGATGCAGCTAATTTTTCAACCATTGGAGCTAATGTATAACCTGCTTTTTTAGCATACAAACTCAATTGTGCTGCCAAAATATCTTTCTCTGCTGGAATATGTAATTCTTTGTACATTTCATCAACCATTTCCATAATAGACGGAGCCATTTCAGCTCGTTTAGCAGCATCTGCTTTTGCATAAGCGTCTAATTGTCTTCCTAATGATCTTCCGATAGTACCAAAAGCAGAAGTTCTGAATAATTGCTGTAAATAATTATCATGACGTGATTTCTCATTAGTCATTGCATAATAATTATTTATAGTTGCTACTACATTACCATATTTAGCTTTGTTTTCTGGTAAGTTAGCCCATGTATTAAATTTTGCCTCTTGAGCGGCTTTAGTTTTTGCAGTTCCAAATTTAGTCAACGCATCAATCATTCCTTGACGGTTTTTCCAATAGTTAGCTACCCCAGCAAATTTAGAAGCGTAAACTAAATTTAAAGCTTCAGACTTAACCATGTATTTTTTCATGTTGTCCATTCCTGTTTTAGAACCTTCAACCCAAGCTGGATAAGCAAATTTTACATTTTGCTCAATTCCACTTGCTGGCATCCAACGGTTAGTTCTACCTGGATAACCTAAAATCATAGCAAAATCATTTTCTTTAACACCACCTAAATTAACTGGTAAATGGTGTTTTGGTTGTAATGGAACATTGTTTGGAGAATAGTCTGCTGGGTTTCCATTAGCATCAGCATATACTCTAAACATAGAGAAATCTGCTGTATGACGTGGCCATTCCCAGTTGTCTGTATCACCACCAAATTTTCCTAAACTTTCTGGAGGAGTTCCAACTAAACGAACGTCTTTATAATCTTGGTAAACAAAATAATAATATTCATTTCCTTGGAAAAAAGGACGAACAGAAACGGTATATTTTCCGCCTTCGTTATTCTCTTTTTCAATTTTAGCAATTTCTTGATTGATTGCTTTTTCTCTTTCAGCTTCGCTCATTCCTGGCGTTACAACTGATAAAATTCTTTTTGAACAATCATCCATGCGAACGAAAAAACGAACAAATAAACTTGAAGGTTTTAATTCTTCTTTTCTATTAGCTGCCCAATATCCGTCTTTTAAATAGTTTTTTTCTGCAGATGATAATTCTGCAATGGCATCGTATCCACAATGGTGATTTGTTAATACTAAACCATCTTTAGAAATCATTTCAGCCGTACATCCACCGTTAAATTGCACAATTGCATCTTTTAAACTGTGATTGTTGATGCTGTAAATTTCTTCGGCTGTTAATTGTAAGCCCATTTTTTGCATGTCGCGGTGATTTAATCGTTCGATGAACATTAAAAACCACATTCCTTCATCTGCTTTTACCGATGCAGGAACTAGCATAATAGCTGAAACGACAAATAATAATACTTTTTTCATAATGTATCTTTGTTCTTTTGATTTGTGTTGCGAATATACTTAAAAATACGAACTGATTAAAATATATAATACAATTTTTCAAAAGAGTAGTAGATTATTTTACTCCATAAACCTGGTTATTTTAATTTTAAAGTTTCTATTTTATATGTTGTTATAGTTCCCTTTATTTCATTTGAATATTCAATAACTTCTAATGGATAATATTTGTCTAATATTTCAATTTCATTAATAACTGGATGATAATTACATCTTATTTCTTCTGTAACCCACAACTCTCTATTATTCATTGAGAAATTATTAAAATCAAAACTATTTTCTTTTGTGTTGAAGCTATAAATAACTTTAAAACATTTATAATTATTTATTAATTTAGTTTCATTTTTATATTCTGTTAATTTAATTATTTCATTTTTATCAAATTCAAAATATTCATTATTC
>JAGOAL010000010.1 GCA_017983975.1 Flavobacterium sp. | reverse complement strand
CCGTACCACCAACCCAATTTTTCCCTAATTTATACGATGAGCGATTTTGACTTCTAGCGAAAGTCGCATTAGAAAGTTCGGAATCGCTTTTCATTACACTCGAATTGCTCCAAATCATCCAATTTTTTGTGGCATATCTTCCTGATAAAGTGTGTTTATTTCCCGAAAAGGCCTCACCAAAAGTTAAGTTTTCAAACTGATAAAGCGCTTTTCCTTTGTTGTTGAAATTAAAATCCAATCCCGAACTCAAAAAACTTTGATTGCCTAATAAAGTCGAAGTAATGTTCCAATCACGATTAAATTCAATGTTGTATAAACGTTCAATCGTTTTGAAATTTTCTTGCACCAACTGATAATTTGCAAACGCATCAATCTTGGTTTTTCCATCAAAAAGACGTTGTTTTCCATTGAATTTTCCAGCAAATCCTTTGTTGTTAGTATCGTCTAAATTTGAATATAAATTTTGGTCACTATTGCTTAACGCTATTTCAAAGTCTAACAGCGTTTTTTCACTCGGATTGTATTTTCCTAAAACGGTTGCCATTTGAATTTTCGTAGGCGCAATCAAACGAATAGTTGGCTCATAATTTCCTTGCGGAATGCCGCCAATTGGCGCTCTATATTCATAAATTTTTCCTACCGCTTGATTGTTGACCAAGGCGTAATTTCCTTGATTAGTTCCAACCAATGAAAAACGCACATTGTACAACTCATCACTTGGATTATTTGAATATTCAAATACTTCAACAGCGCCAATTAGCACTTTTTTATACAGAATTTTATTTTCAGAATACGAATCTAAATAGGCTGAAGGACCATTCATCAAAGAAATAGCATCACCAGCGTTTTGCAAAATAGCAATTTGTTCCGATGATAAATTTTGCTGCAACGGCTGATTTTTTACATCACTTTCCGAATAGACATATCCACCAATTTGCCAATTTTCTCGCTCATGCGAAATGCCGCCGTAGGTTATAAATCGGGTAAAATTTCTATCGGTATATTGATATTCAACGTTGATTCGCATTTCGGAAGTAATCGGAAATAAAGAGGTAAAAATGATTTCTCCAGCATTGTAATCAATGATGTAATCGTTGTTTTCTCCACGGGTTTTTAAAATTCCGTTGACGTAAACCCGTTCCGAACCCGAAATGACTAAAACGTACAATTCGTTATTATTACCGCGCAATTTATAAGGCCCTTGATTGCCTTCTTGCCCTGTGAAAGTACTTCGTGCATATTGACCACGCACCAAAGCGCCTGCTGCCACTACTTCGGTTTTTTTATCGGGTGTTCCAAAGGTAAAATGAGTCGATAAACCTTGTACTTTTTTATTGAAATTAAGGAAAGCCGATTTTCTATTTTCTAGAAATAAATCACCAGCACGAATGTTCCATTTGTCGGAAAATAGTTCGATGAAAATTTGGTCAAACTCATCTAATTTTTGCGAATAACCACCTTCTTGCAACGGAATATTACTGTCTTGAATGGAAGCACGCAAACTCACTTTGTCTGAAATTTTTCCTGTGATTTGAAGGTCTAAATTCGAATTCACCACAGTGTTTTGATTATTTCCAATGGTAATACCGCGTGTAATACTTCCCGAAGTATTCAATCCGTCAAAAGGTTTGAATTTGGTATTTTTTTCTTTTCTGAAAACAACTAATTTACCAGCTTCGTTGGAAACCACTTTGTCGTCATCGTAAATGGAATAGGTTTTGGTTAAAAAATCTGGAAATTTTGAATAGCGAACTACTAACGAATCAGAAGTATTGATTTCTTTGGTGAAAATCAACGTTCCTTTTTGGAAATTTACTTGGTAAAAACTCGAATCAATAACTTTTCCGCTTTTGTCTTTAATTTCAAAAAAGGAATTGTTTAAACTGAATTTTTCTATCGAAATCGTGTCTTTTGAAAACGCAATTTTTTTTGCAGGATACGATTGTAATGTTTCTTGAGCAAAACTGCCCAAACAACACAATAGAAAACCAGCTAAAAAAACAATTTTTTGCATAAATACTATAACTCCGAATCTTCAAAAGTAGTATTTATTGTTGGAAAGTTTATTATTGTAATTTTTTAGACCAATCAATTGGGGAACGAGAAGTGTGAAAAACTCCAATTACTATGATTTTATCCAAATTAATTAAATAATGAATTCCATAAGGAAATCGTTTAATAAATCTGACTTTTACGTTTTTATATCTAACTTGAAAAAGTTCAGGATTTCTAAATATTTGGCTCATACTATCTTCTAAACAAAGTTCAAAATCATATGATAAACCCTCTCTTTGTTCTTCGTACCAAATTGTGATTTGTTCAATATCGAGAAGCGCTTCTTTTGAAAATACAAGGTTATGCATTTCTATTTTTTTTCAACGTATTTTTAACCTCTTCCCATGTGTAAAATTCGGTTTTATCTTCTTCAACCAATGAAATTCTTCGGTCTAATTCTAGTTTAATGGCATCAGATAATTCTAAATTTTCTTTAGAAACACTTTCCCAAAGTTCTTCCGCTAAAACAATTTTTTCAGCATTAGTATATTTGTCTAAATCTTTGATTTTCATGTCTAAACTTTTTATAAAGGTAGAAAAAATATTCTATAAATTGGCTTATCTGCTAATTAACACATTGCCTAATTGACACATTAAACTACTCCTTCGTAATCACTTGCATCGTCTCTCTTGAAATTTGGCGTAGCAATATTGTTTTATTCGTTTCTACTACTTTTGCTGCGTTTTCGTCAAAATGTCTAATGGTGTAAAGCGATACATTTTCGTTGTACGAAACCTTGAATTTTTTAGCCAATACTTTTCGCAACTCTTCAAAATTATTGTATTTATCTTCGATACAAACCGAGAAACTAATTGCCGTGTTTTGAATTAAATTCACTTTGATTTTATATTTTGAAAATAAACCAAAAATTTCACTGATGTTGTTTTCCATAATGAAATCAAAATCAATAGATGATAACGACAACAATAATTGGTTTTTCTTTAAGATAAAGCATGAAGTTTGTGGATCTAAATCGGCGCCTTTTGAAACACTTGTTCCAGCTAAAGTTGGATTGATAAACGATTTTACATACAAAGGGATTTCCTTTTTTTGTAAAGGTTGCAATGTTTTTGGGTGAATAACTGAAGCACCGTAAAACGCCAACTCAATCGCTTCTCTGTACGAAATTTGGTTCAATAAAACTGCATTTTCAAAATATCTTGGATCGGCATTTAAAACACCAGGAACGTCTTTCCAAATAGTAACACTTTCGGCACCAAGGCAATAAGCAAAAATAGCTGCGGTATAATCAGAACCTTCACGACCTAAAGTAGTGGTGAAATTATTCTCATCCGAACCTAAAAATCCTTGTGTGATGTTCAATGATTTTTTCTTTACGCCTTTTGAAATTAATTTTTGAGTGGTTTCCCAATCGACTTGCCCGTCTCTATAATTAGCATCGGTTTTTATGAACTGACGCACATCAAGCCAATTGTTTTTTAATCCACAATAGTTAAAATAATGACTCACAATCGTAGTTGAAACTAATTCGCCAATGCTCACGACTTGGTCATATACAAAACTATGATTGGGCGATTTATTACTTCGAATGAAATATTCTAAATCATCAAAATGCGCGTTTACATCAAAAAATACGTCATGATCTTCGTCATCAAATAAATCTAACAAAATTTGATTGTGATATTTTCTTACTTCTTGAAGCGAAGCGTGTAATTCTTTCGATTTTTCAAAATAGTTTGCAATAACAACTTCAAGTGCGTTTGTGGTTTTTCCCATGGCTGAGATCACCAATAAAACATCTTCATGTCCTACCGTTTTTAAAACATGTAATACATTTTTTACGCCTTCGGCATCTTTAACGGAGGCACCTCCAAATTTGAATATTTTCATTCTTAAAAGTATTAAGATTCTAGTATTAAGTATTAAGACTTATAAAATTTTTAATTCCGTTTTCATCCATTTGTACCACACGCCAATCGTCTAAAACTTTGGCTCCCGATTTTTCGTAGAAATCAATTGCAGGAGTATTCCAGTCTAGTACGTTCCATTCGATGCGACGAACCTTATCTTTTTTACCCTGTTTGATGATTTCTTTGTATAAGGCAAATCCGGTACCCGTTCCTCTTTGATCAGCTTTAACAATTAAATCTTCCAAATGTATGGTTCTTCCTTTCCATGTGGAATAGCGGTAATAAAATAATGCCATTCCGATAATTGTATTTTCTTTTTCGGCTACATAACAATGAAATAGCGGATGTTCAGAAAAGCCATCGCAAATTAAATCATTTACCGTTACTACCACAGCATCGGGTTCTTTTTCAAAAGTAGCTAATTCTTGTATTAATTCTAATACAAAAGGCATATCTTTTTGAGTAGCTTTTCTGATTATCATATTTTAATTTTTTACAAAAGTAAAATTTACTTAAACATCTTTTCAATTTAATATGTTCATTTCACAAAATTCACGATATTTGCACCAAAATACAACTACAACGTTTTCGTAATGGAAGAAAGAAACAGAACCTTAGGCGAATTTATCATTGAACATCAAAATTCGTTTCAATACTCAACAGGAGAATTATCGCGCATTATTAATTCCATTCGGTTAGCGGCTAAAGTAGTAAATTATAAGGTAAATAAAGCCGGATTAGTTGATATTGTAGGTGCTGCTGGCGAACAAAACATTCAAGGCGAAGACCAACAAAAACTAGATGTTTATGCGAATGAAGTGTTTATTCAAACCTTAATTAATCGTGAAATTGTTTGTGGTATTGGTTCTGAAGAAAATGATGATTTTATTACTGTTGCTGGTTCTGATAATTCTCACAATAATAAATATGTAGTTTTAATGGATCCGCTTGACGGGTCTTCTAATATTGATGTGAATGTTTCGGTAGGAACTATTTTTTCGGTTTTCAGAAGAATTACGCCAGTAGGAACTCCTGTTACTATTGAAGATTTCTTGCAACCCGGAATTAATCAAGTGGCTGCAGGCTATGTGATTTATGGCACATCGACTATGTTAGTATATACGACAGGTCATGGGGTTAATGGTTTTACCTTAAATCCAGCCATTGGAACATTTTATTTGTCGCACCCAAATATGAAATATCCTGAAAAAGGAAATATTTATTCTATTAATGAAGGCAATTATGTGCATTTTCCTCAAGGTGTAAAAGATTACATCAAATATTGTCAGTTAGAAGAAGGCGACAGACCTTATACTTCAAGATATATAGGAAGTTTGGTTTCCGATTTTCATAGAAACATGATTAAAGGAGGTATTTATTTATATCCAACCACTTCAAAAACACCTAATGGGAAGTTACGTTTGTTATATGAATGTAATCCGATGGCATTTATTGCAGAACAGGCAGGTGGTAAAGCATCTGATGGTTTTCAAAGAATTATGGAAATTCAACCAACAGAGTTACACCAACGTGTTCCGTTTTATTCGGGCAACAAAGAAATGGTAGAAAAAGCTGAGGAGTTTATGGCGATGGTAAAATAATGACATTCATCCTCTTTTCAGAAATAAAAAAAGCACCAACATTGTTGGTGCTTTTCTTTTATTTGTCATGCTGAATTTAGTTCAGCATCTAAATTATTTGATAACTAATTTTCTTGTAGCTGTTTTACCTTCTTCGGTAATTTTAACTACATAAACACCAGCCGTTAATTTGGCTACGTTTACAGCGTTGTTTACAACACTAGCTTTCAATACTTCTTTACCTAATAAATCAAAGATTTGAACTGACATTGCTGCGTTTGCAGTAGAAGTCAAATACAAGGTGTTTCCAGATAATGGGTTTGGATACATGGTTAAACCGTTGATGTTGTCAAATGAAGATGATGATAAAGGAGCATTCAAATCAGTAGTATTTCTAGAAGTAACTTGAGAGGTTGTATTAAATCTTCCAACTAAAGCAATAATATTTGTTGCGCTTATTGGTTTAGCTGTACCCATATAATTAGCTTCAGAGAAAGCAGTTCTAAATGTTAACACATCTGAACCAATAGTTAAATTTATATTCGCTGCAGCTGCAGTACTCAAAGGGAATGTAGCTGTTGTTGTATCAAAAGTAACACCATTTATTTGTACTAATTCACTTTCATAAGTACCCGCTGTAATGGCACTAGCGTTATTTAACTCGGCTATTGTAACCACTTGCGGAGTTACTGTATTGCCAGAAGAAGCTACTGTTACATTTGCAATAGGACTTATTTGTAACAATCCACTAAATAAAACTGATTGACCTTTTAATCCTGAAATTGCATCTCCTGCTGTTACCGTAGTTGTGATTACACCCGGAGCAGTCACATTATCATCAATTAAGATACCTCCAGAGGTGTCTTGAACATATTTTTGATTACGAGTAGTTCTGGTATAGGTAACAACAGGACTACTTGAAACTTGATAATATTTTCCAGCACCATTTGCAGCTACATGAGCTCTTAAAGCGGCTAAATCAGCAACAGTAACAAATGAGTCAACAGTAAAAGTAATAGTAACCCCCACAGCTGGCGATAATGGTTGATGAGAATTGTTTACTAATTCAATAGCCACTGTATAGGTGTTTCCAGCCGTTACTGGAATGGCAATTGGTGTTGTATCATATTTCATTACAACTGAACCACCATTCACAGTGTAATGAATGTGTCCATCTCCTGTTCCGCTAGCAACGTTGAAATTACTTATTGCTAATGAAATATTTACACTTGATGTAAGTGGATTAAAAATCGTGTTATTCGCTGGGGTTAACAATGAAAGACTTGGCGCTGTACAGCTGTATGCAGCAGTACTAGAATTTCTTGGTGCAGGTGCAGCAATATTAAAATCAGTACTGTTATTATTGCTATCAGTACACCCATTATTCATTCTTTGTGCAGATAAAGTAGCAGATAAAACAGCAGTAGGAGAAGTTTCTGAGCAAACTGTGGTTGGCCCAAAACCTACTAAATCAACAATATTTGTATTACCAGCATTACATCCCATGGGTAAAGCAGTATTTGTATTAACTAAAGCAACTCTTCCTGAAGCTGCAGCCATAGCTAAAGGTGCTGGTGTTCCAGAAACATAATCAAAGTCAATTGTTGGCAAAGCTATCCCATTTGTTGTACTTGCAGTACCAAATGCAATTAAAAAATATTTTCCTGGCTGAATTGTTGTATTTGCTGGAATTACATTAAAATTCCATGCGTTAGCGACATTTGTTGCAGATTGATATTGTATAGACCATCCAGAAATATCAACTACTGATGTACCTCTGTTAAATAATTCAACAAAATCTTTGTTGTATGTAGCACCAGAGTTTCCGCCACCACCATAAACTTGGCTGATGACTACTTGTGCTTGTGTTGAAATAGTAACAAATAAAACTAGTATTAAAAAGTAAAGTTTTTTCATATGAATAAATTTAAATTAGATACAAATATATAGGCTTAATAATTAAGCAATTAGTTGATAATGAGTTTACGGGTGGCAGTTGCTTCTCCTTCTTTGATTTTGATGATGTATACACCAGCGGTTAGGTTACTTACATTTACTTCTTTTGAAGTAATGACGGTTTCTAACACTTTTTTTCCTAACACATTAAATATTTCTACCTTTTTATCTAAGGATAATTTTGTTGAAATATATATTCTTCCGCTGTTTGTAGGGTTAGGGTAAATAGTTAGCCCCTCAATGATAGACTCTTGAGTTTTAGAGTTTGCAGTTGATTTGCTTTCTTGTGCATGTGCACTAAAAGAGCCTAAAACCAACAACAATAAAAGAATAAAAGTGTAATTTTTTTTCATTCGCAACTAAAAATATGATGTAAAGATACTAAAAAAAGTATTACAAATAGAATGCCAAAAAAAAATCCCTCAAAAAGAGGGATTTTTAGTGTGTTTTATATAATGATTATTGCATTATTGTCCAACCAGTTGCCCAGCTAGGAGTAGACGAGCCAGCTCCAGCTCCAGTAGCAGTACTTGTTTCAGTTGCAACACCAGTTACATCAGTTGTTGCTCCTGCAGTATTTTTTCCTTTAGTTTTGTTTGTAACATCTGCATAAGTAACATTAGTTGCATCTAGAGTGCCAGCTGTTACCGCTGCAATAGTTTCATCGTGCTCAACATCAAATCCAGAAAGGAAACCTGTTAAATGAACGTTTGAAAAAATTCCTTTAGTTCCTCTTCTTAATTTTAAACCTTGGTTTTCTGGGTATGTAGTAGTACTTACAGTACTTCCAGGACCTACTAATGAAAGACCATTGATTGTTGGGTTTGCAATTGGTGTATTAGCAAATCCAAACTCATAGTTGTCTGCTTCGATTCCTCTATTTCCTTTTCCAAAAGATATTTTTCCATACCAGTTAGAATTTGTTCCGTTCCAACCTTCAGTCCAGTCAAATTGATCATCTTCGTTTCCGAAAGATACTAAGTATGAAGTATTAACTGTTCCACCAAAGAATTCAAATCCATCATCAGAACCATGGTAACATTGAACGTATTCAAAAACAGTTCCAGAGCCTACTCCAAATAAAGATACTCCATTAAATTCTTTTACAGCACTAAATGCTGCTCCAGTATATTCAATTCTCAAATAACGGATAGAACCTGAATTGTCATTTGCAATAGTTCCACCATAAGTTAAGTCAGCAACTTCAGATTGAGCTGTTTGAGTTCCACCGCTAACGGTATTAATAGGAGCTCTTCCACAAATTACTAATCCACCCCAGTCACCTGCTGTTTTTACAGCAAGACCACTAGTCATTACAACTGGATTTGAGCTGGTACCATTAATATTAATTTTACCCCCTTGTGCTACTGCAATATAGGCTGCAGTTCCGCCGGTTGCTTCAATTCTTGTTCCTGCAGGAATAGTTAATTCTGCTCCTGAATTAATTTGCAATCTTCCGGTTAATTTGTATACCGTGTTTGCATTTAAAATAACTTCACCATCATTTATATTTCCCTGAAAGTTGTTTGCATCAACAACAAAAGTTGATGTAGGTCCGTCGTCTTCTGTAGTACTACATCCAATTAATAGACTTGTAGTGATTGTTAAAATTCCAAAGAATTTAAAAATTGATTTTTTCATGGTTGTTTTGTAATTTATTAGTTGTTAATATTTGAAACAAAAATACAGGGGTTTTTTAGCGTAAATGTTAACTAATTATAAAGATTATGACCAATAATATTATTAAAATGTTTTTAATGTTAATAAATAAAAAAAGCACATCTAAGTGTGCTTTTTGTTGATTTTCAATTATTTATTAAAATTGATAATTTATATTTACACTAAAGTTTATTCCCTTTTTATAGGATAAAACATTAATTGTTTCATTTGTATTTTCTTGAACTCTTTCTATAGAAGGATTTAAAATATTTTTGAAAACAATACCTAAATTCCACTTGTTATTTATTTTTGATTTAGCGATGAAATCTAAACTTCCAAAACCTTTATCAATTAAATTTCCTCGATCGTTAGTTCCTATTGCATAAATTCTATCAGAAAAATGAGAATAAGCAAGAGTAGTAGTTACATTATTTTTTTTATCATTCCATTCGTTTAAAAAGGAAAGATCTGCATTTAATAATAAATCTGAAGCTCCAGTAAACTTACTTGTTTTGTTTGTAAATGCTACATTATAATCTGTTTCTTTAATTACTTTAGTTGAGCTTAAATCTTGTTCACTATATAAATAAGATGCATTAATACCTCCCGATAATTTTTTTGTGTTTGCAGAATCAAAACTGAATAGTAATTTTCTGTACTCAATTTCAGCACCCGCAACATAACCAAAATCACCAGTGTTTACATATGAAATATCATTTGTAGAAGAAGCGATAGTAACTTCGTTCATTGGATTTTGAATATATTTACCAAATGCAGTTACCGATATTAGCTCTTCATTTTTAGGAAAAAATTCCCATTTTAAATCAAAGTTATAGTCATCAGATTCGTATAAATTTGGATTACCAATTTTCGATTCGTTAACTTTTTCATAAATGAATAAGGCTCTTTCAATAAATTGAGGTAATGTGTATGTTTTACTTGCACCAAATCTTAAATTATTACGATCGTTCAATTCATATTTTAAAACCATATTTGGTAAAAAGGCTAATTTGATTAGTTCATCTTTTCCTCCAATTGGATCTAAGGAAGTGTTCCAACTTATTTTTTGAAAAATATACTCAGATCTCAAACCTACTACAGCAGTTAATTTATTAAATTTATACTCGGTGTTCACATAACCACCACTTATTAATAATTCACCATTGTAGGTTTGTGGGTTTAATGCATTTGATACTTGAGCCCCACCTCTAAAGGTTGAGATTTCAAAATAATTATTAGCATAGTTTGTTTGATTATAGAATAAATCTAAATTATTTGGATCTACAATTGTATTTGTAAAAGCATTGTTTGCTTTAAAATTAAATTGTGTAGCTTCAAAATCTCTTGTTTTAGATCTTGCAGCATAACCTATAGTGATTTTTCCTCTAAAATCACCATCTTCATTTTTACTAAATTTATAATCTAAAGAGGTATTTAGGGCAATTTCATTTTCAGTTAAATTTTGAAAATATCTATGATTATCTGCAGCAGAGATACTTGATAACACATAACCTGCATTTTCTTTTCTAAATGTATTTTGATTTCTATCTGGTTGGTAACCTTTAATTACGTTATAAGATACACCCCAATTAAATTTCATGCGGTCATTAAATTTATGATCTCCTAATAATTGATTAATAAGTAAATTATTTCGGTCATATTGATTTCTTCTAACAAGTCCATTTCCGTCATTTGCAATATCTACAATAAATCCTGTATATTCTTCTTTAGATAAAGTTGAAGTATTAATAAATACGCTGTTGAAATTTATTTTATTATTAGAATTAATTTTGTAATTCAAGTTAGCCATTCCGGTTGTATTTGTAGTAAAGCTATTAGAAGTATATTTATTAAAATTTTTAAAAATTACCCCATTACCATTTACATTTCCTTTAGCCGTTCCGTCACTAATTGCTGCGTATTCATTTCCATGACCAAGAGTAAAAAATACATTTATTTTCCCGTTATTACCAACTGAAAAAGAATCACCTCCAGAAATACCAAAACTAGTAGCTAAAGGATTTCTTTTTTCAAGAGCTAATGAATTAAAATTATAGGTAGTTAAGGAATTAGATGGAATTGCTGAAGTGCCAAATCCAAAATTAGAATATCCTTTCATAAGGGTAAATTCTTCATTCATTGCATTCGTATTCAGTTTCGAACCTAATTCAGCTTTTATAAATCCTTTTCCTTTGTAATCTTTTGAAGCGATGTCAACATTTCCACCGGCAAAATCACCAAATAATTTGCTGCCGTATACCTTATCAATAGAAACATATTCTACAATATCTGTTGAAAAAATATCTAATGCTAAATTTTTCTTCTCTGGATCATTTGATGGAACAGGTAGACCGTTCATGGTAGTAGAATTATATCGATCACCTAAACCTCTAACAAAAATATTACCAGATCCCTCTTGTTTTGTAATTCCAGTTGTTTTGGTTACGGCTGTTGCTACATCACTAACTCCTTTTCTTGATAATTCTTGTGATCCAATACTTTGTTTAATTTCTACCGCTTTTTGTTGTTCTTGTAACAAAGCACTTTCTTTTTCTTTATTTACTTGAACTTCAATTACCACTTCTTTTAATTCTTCACCACCTGTAGACGCTAAAGTGTGGTTTATAGTTTTTAGTTCGCCAGCTGAAACAGCAAAAGGAATTTCTTTGGTTACATAACCTAAATAAGAAATAACAAGCGTGTAACTACCTGGTTGCATTGAAAACGAATAGTTACCATTTTCATCGGTAGCAGTATTTTGCTTTGTTTCTTTAATAAGAACCGTTGCAAAAGGAAGCGGTTCATTGTTCATTTCTTTGTCTAAAATTTTTCCGCTCACGGTTGCGTTTTGAGCAAAAGATATCGCCGAAAGAAGAATGGCAAAAAATAGAAATTTAATCTTCATGTTATTGGATTATTAATTTTGATGCAAAGAAAGTGTGACAAGGTTACTCCATTGTTACTACCTTATTATCAATAAGTTTCTAGGTTGTTATTAAATTGTTAACAGATTAAATAATTGTTAAGCCATTCATTCGTTTTAATTTATCGCTATCTTTACCATCACAAATGCAACTAAATCATATTATGAAAAAGAAAGATATTAAAATCTTATTGGTTGATGATGAAAAAGATATTCTTGAAATTGTAGGTTACAATCTATCGCAAGAAGGGTATCAAATTTCAACGGCTTCAAATGGAAAAGAAGCTATTGCTAAAGCCAAAAAAGAATTGCCACAGCTTATCATCTTAGATGTGATGATGCCCGAAATGGATGGCATTGAAGCGTGTGAAAATATCAGAAAAATCCCTGAACTTCAGGATACAATTATTACTTTTTTAACCGCACGATCAGAAGATTATTCTCAAGTTGCAGGTTTTGATGCTGGTGCAGATGACTACATTGCTAAACCTATAAAACCAAAAGTATTAGTAAGCAAGGTTAAGGCATTGTTAAGACGATTAAAAGAAGATACTAAAACCACTAGTACGTTAACGGTTGGAAATATTGAAATCAATAGAGAAGAATACAAAATTAACAATAACGGAAAAGAAATAATTTTACCTAGAAAAGAGTTTGAATTATTCTATTTGTTAGCTACTAAACCGGGTAAAGTTTTTACCAGAGAAGAGATTTTAGATAAGGTATGGGGTAATGAAGTGGTTGTAGGGGGAAGAACGATTGATGTACACATTCGTAAGTTAAGAGAAAAAATTGGGGATGATTTCTTTAAAACCATTAAAGGAGTAGGTTATAAAATTGAATTTTAATGGCTATAAAATTTAAAAAATCATACAAGTTTGCAATTAAATCTTCTTTTTATATTGCTTTGTTTTCATTTGGTTTTTTATCGATAGTTAATTATTTTTTACTGCAATTACCGCTATATTATATTGTATTATTTGTTTTTTCACTTTCTGTTTTTTCTTTCTTTGTATTACAATATAGGGTTGAAAATTTCATTTATAAAGGGGTAAAGAAAATATATGACGATGTTTCATTATTAGATAATACCGATTTTAGAAATCAACCCATTACCACCGATATGGCCACACTAACCAGTGAAGTTCAAAAATTTGCTCGGGATAAAAAAATGGAAATCGAATCGTTAAAAGTGAGAGAAGAATACCGAAGAGAATTCCTTGGCAATGTATCGCACGAATTAAAAACACCACTTTTTACTGTTCAAGGATACCTTCTAACGCTCTTGGATGGTGCAATGGACGACAAAAATATCCGAAAAAAATACCTTCAAAGAGCTGAAAAAGGAGTAGAGCGTTTGGTGTATATTGTGAACGATTTAGACATGATAACCAAATTAGAATTGGATACATTGGGCATAGAAACTTCAGAATTTAATATTGTTGATCTGATTCAAAATGTGTTGGACTTACTTGAAATGAGGGCTTCCAAAAAGAATATTTTGTTAACCTTTGACATGAAATATGTTCGTCCAATTAAAGTGGTCGCCGATTTAGAAAAAATTCAGCAAGTAGTTACCAATTTAGTTGAAAACTCTATTAAATATGGCAAAGAAAATGGCACTACTGAAGTGAGTATCGAGGATTTTGTCAATAATAAAGTCATCATTAAAGTTATTGATAATGGTGAAGGAATTGAAAAGCACCACATTCCAAGATTATTCGAACGTTTTTATCGGGTAGACAAAAGCGGTGCAAGAAGTGAAGGAGGTTCAGGACTTGGACTCGCCATTGTAAAACACATTATAGAACGCCACAATGAAAAAATTAATGTTGAAAGTAAATTTGGAAGAGGTTCTGAATTTTCCTTCACATTAGAAAAGGCGAAATAAGAATTCCTCGAAGTTTTTAAAATATTTCACTTTGCACTTCAATTATCCTTTTTACTTTAATTAGTAACTTAAAAAGGACACGAGTTCTTTAATATTTCTTAATTTTGCAGGCAAATTCAAATAAATTTATTCGATTTTGCTGAAAAAGAAAGTCGATTCTAAGAAATAAAAAAATCAACCGTGGGAAGTAAAAATAAATTAAAACGATTTAAAGAAAACGAAACATTCCAAAATGTTTTTCAACCAACAAGAGAAGAAGTGGTATCCGATCAATTTCCATTGAAAGGGAAATGGAATAGCGATTTCTTTAAAAATGAAAACCCCATTGTTTTAGAATTAGGCTGTGGAAAAGGAGAATATTCTGTTGGACTAGCCGAACGAAGCCCAAATAAAAATTTTATTGGAATCGATATTAAAGGAGCACGTTTTTGGCGTGGCGCTAAGACCGCTGTTGAAAACGGATTGCACAATGTTGCCTTTCTGCGTACCCAAATTGAGTTAATTGAACATTGTTTTGCAACAGATGAAGTTTCAGAAATTTGGATAACCTTTCCCGATCCGCAAATCAAATACAAAAGAACGAAGCATCGAATGACTAATGCTACTTTTCTTGAAAATTACAAAAAAATTCTTAAACCAAAAGGGTTAATGCATTTAAAAACAGATTCCGAATTCATGCACGGTTACACCCTAGGATTGTTGCACGGAGCGGGTCATGAAGTACTTTATGCTAATCATACTGTTTATAAAAACGAAGGGGCTCCTGCAGAAGTTACCGAAATTCAAACATTTTACGAAAGCCAATATTTAGAAGTTAATAAGGCAATTACCTACATTCAATTTAGAATAAAGTAATCTATGTTACATTGATTGAATGCCTAATCCCTACATTTGAAAAAAAATAATTTATGACTTTTGTACTTGCTATATTATTAGGTTTGTTTATTTCGATCGTTGGGATTATTATACCCGGTATGTTGAACATGACGATTGCTAAAATCAGTATAAAAGAAAGTCAGCAGCAGGCTCTTCGCTTTGCTTTTGGAGCAGTCGTAATTGTATTTTTTCAAGCTTTTTTAGGTACTTATTTTGCTAAATTTTTAGATGCAAATCCTTTTTTTAGCGAAGGATTAAAAAAAATTGGGACATTTATTTTTATTGGATTAACTATTGCTTTTACTTTTATGGGATTTAAAGCTAAAAACAATAAAAATATTAAGGTAACTCTTGAAACTAAAAAAAATCGATTTTTGTATGGTATAGTTATGTCGGCTTTCAATATGTTTGCTATTCCTTGGTATGCTTTTACGAGTTTAATGATGGCGTCAAAAGATTGGTTTGTATATGATTTACTGTCAATTGTATTGTTTTCATTATCAGCCGCATCCGGAACTTATTTTGTGTTTTACCTCTATGCCTTATATTTTAAAAAAATAGAACATAAATTATCTTTTATTGTGCAAAATATTAATTTTTTAATAGCTTTATTAACCGGATTAGTTGCCATTTCATCTCTTTATAAAATGTATTTTCAGTAATGCAAATAGAGGCTACTTCTGATAATTTTTTCGAACGCGTTTATGCTATTGTTCGACAAATTCCATACGGTAAGGTTACTTCTTATGGCGCAATAGCAAAAGCTTTGGGAACTGCACGCTCTGCAAGAATGGTTGGTTGGGCAATGAATGCTTCTCATCATCTGGAAGACGTACCCGCACATCGTGTTGTAAACAGAAATGGCTTACTTTCGGGCAAACACCATTTTGAAGGCACCAATTTAATGCAACAACTCTTAGAAAGCGAAGGCATTAAAGTGGTCAACAACCAAATTATTGATTTTGAAAAACACTTTTGGGAACCAAATCCACATATTCAAGTACTTTAATCATCAATTTTTTCTATTCTAAAATAACACAACTTTAAGAGTTGATGCTTTTAAACTCATAAACATATTACTATCTTTGCAATCTAAAATCAGTCTGAATAAAAATGAAACTAGATAGAAAAGAGATACTTACAGCATTAGAAACTATTTCTGTGGCAGGTGAAGGGAAAAATATGGTGGAAAGTGGTGCTATTCAAAATGTAATCACCTTTGGCGATGAGGTAGTAGTAGATGTATTATTAGCAACACCAGCGCTACACATAAAAAAACGTGCTGAGGTGGATATCATTAAAGTCATCCACGAAAAAGTGTATGAAAAAGCTAAAGTTAAAGTCAATATTAAAGTTGAAGCACCAGAAAAACCTGAAAATCCTAATTTAATAAAAGGGAAAGCCATTCCAGGAATTTCAAATATTATAGCAGTAGCTTCAGGAAAAGGAGGCGTTGGGAAATCTACTATTACTGCAAATTTAGCCGTTTCGTTAGCAAAAATGGGATTCAAAGTAGGGGTTTTAGATGCCGATATTTATGGTCCGTCGATGCCAATTATGTTTGATGTGGAGTCGGCAAAACCAATTTCAATTGAAGTAGACGGAAAATCTAAAATGCAACCTATTTCTAGTTATGGCGTTGAAATTTTATCCATCGGATTTTTCACCAAACCCGATCAAGCAGTAATTTGGAGAGGGCCAATGGCAGCAAAAGCTTTAAACCAAATGATTTTTGATGCAAATTGGGGCGAATTAGATTTCATGTTAATCGATTTACCTCCAGGAACAGGAGATATCCATTTATCAATTATGCAATCTTTACCAATAACCGGTGCAGTAGTTGTGAGTACACCACAAGCGGTGGCCTTAGCCGATGCTAAAAAAGGAGTTTCAATGTTTTTATCTGATGCAGTGAAAGTTCCTGTTTTGGGAATTATTGAAAATATGGCTTATTTTACACCTGAAGAACTTCCAGAAAATAAATATTATATCTTTGGAAAAGAAGGCGCAAAAAATTTAGCTGCTGATTTACAAGTACCGCTATTAGGAGAAGTTCCGTTAGTGCAAAGTATTCGTGAAGCAGGAGATTATGGCCGACCAGCAGCATTGCAAACAGCTTCAGTATTAGAATCTATTTTTGAATCTATCACCCGAAATGTAGTGCAAGAAACAGTTAACCGTAATGAAAGTTTGCCGCCCACAGAAGCAATCAAAATAACAACAATGGCAGGATGTTCTGCTGTAAAAAAATAATTATCAATTAGTCTATATTTCAATTAGCCAATTTAAAAATTGACACTTATTGACACATCGACACATTGAAAAATTGACACATTAAAAGTATGACAACAATTGAAATTAAAGAAAACGTAGAAAAAGCGTTAGAGGAAATTCGCCCTTTTTTGAATTCAGATGGAGGAAACATTTCATTGATTGAAATTATTGACGATAAGCATGTTAAGGTTCGATTAGAAGGCGCTTGTACCAGTTGTAATTTCAGTATTAGTACCATGAAAGCGGGTGTAGAAACCACCATTAAAAAGTATGTACCACAAATTGAAACGGTTGAAAATATTGCCTAACCGCATGATATAAATCATATTTCAACAGTTTACAAAAGTGTTACTTTGTATTTTAAAATTTAAAACATGATTCAAACGGATATATTAATTATTGGCGCAGGTCCTACAGGACTTTTTACTGTTTTTGAAGCAGGATTGCTACAATTAAAATGTCATATTATTGATGCACTTCCGCAACCTGGCGGACAATTAGCCGAATTATATCCTAAAAAGCCTATTTTCGATATTCCAGGTTATCCAGAAGTGTTAGCAGGGGATTTGGTAACCAATTTAATGGAACAAATTAAACAATTCCAACCGGGTTTTACCTTAGCAGAAACTGCTGAAACCATTGAAAAGTTAGATGATGGAACTTTTATTGTTACTACAAATAAAGGAACAAAGCATCACGCAAAAGCGGTTGCCATTGCAGGAGGTTTAGGTACTTTTGAACCAAGAAAACCGATTCTTAAAGATATCGAATTCTACGAAAAAGAAGATCGTGGTGTAGATTACTTTGTAAAAGATCCTGAAAAATATCGTGGAAAGAACATCGTAATCGCTGGTGGTGGTGACTCCGCTTTAGATTGGAGTATTTTCTTGTCTAATATTGCCAATTCAGTTACATTGGTACACAGAAGAAACGAGTTTCGTGGCGCTTTAGATTCAGTTGAGAAAGTACAAGAATTAAAGAACGCTGGAAAAATAAAATTAGTTACTCCTGCTGAGGTTGTTGGATTTAATGGTAGTGAAAGAATTACCGCTGTTGATATTGAAGTTAACGGTGCCAGAATGAAAGTAGAATGTGATTATTTTATTCCACTTTTCGGATTAACACCAAAGCTTGGGGCTATTGCCAACTGGGGTTTAGAAATCGAAAAAAACGCCATCAAAGTAAACAACGCATTAGATTATCAAACTAACATTGACGGAATTTATGCCATTGGTGATGTAAATACGTATCCAGGAAAATTGAAACTAATTTTGTGCGGTTTTCATGAAGCCACTTTAATGTGTCAAAGTGTGTACAACAGAATCAATCCAGGAAAACGTTATGTGTTGAAATATACTACAGTTTCTGGTGTAGATGGTTTTGATGGCACCAGAAAAGAAGCCGAAAAAGCAGTTGTAAAATCGATTGATTAATATGCCACAAGACGTAACCATTTTCATAACCGATAGAAACGGTGTAAGACATGGAGTGTTAGCACCAACCGACATGAACATGAACATCATGGAGTTGATTCGTTCTTATGAATTAGCCGAAGAAGGAACTGTTGGTGTTTGTGGTGGAATGGCCATGTGTGCTTCGTGCCAATGTTATGTTTTAAACGATGTTATTTCGCTGGAACGCAATCCTGATGAAGAAGCGATGCTTTGGGAAGCCTATCATGTAAAAGATAATTCAAGATTAGGTTGTCAAATTCCAATCACAGAAGATTTAGAAGGATTAGAAATTGAAATAGCACCCGAACAATAAATGAAATTTATATTTTCAAAACAAATGTAGTTCCTTCATTTATAATGGAATGCACGGAGATTTCACAATTGATTGCTTTTGCTAAATCTCGAATTAAGTGCAATCCTAAACCCGATTTTATCCCAACAACTTCTTTGTCGTCGTATAAGGCTTTGAATTGTTCATTACTAGCTCCAGGACCATTATCTGATATTGATAAATAGGAAACTCCATTTTCTTGCCAAGCTTTCCAGATTATAGTTGGATTTGGGGTTGTTGTAAAAACATTTATAGCATTGCTGGTCAAATTTCTAACAATGGTTTTCAAGTAATTTTCATCTGTAAAAATGGAAATATTGTATGAATTATGGTATTCAAATTTGATTTTGTGGTAGCCAGAAAACACTTTTTTAGTATCATCAAATAAATGATTTACATCAATAATTTTGGTCTGTGGCTTGAAATTTTCCATTTGCCCTTTACTCCACAACAAAATATCTTCCATTGATGAAAGTAAGTTTTCAGCACCAGAAATAGTTTTATTTTGCATTCGGTTTTTGGTTTCTTCATCAAGCAATTCAGGATTGTCTTTTTGAAGATGTAAAAAGTGGATTAGGTTGGCAACAGGGCCACGTAAATCGTGATTTAAAATGCTAAAAAAGCGAGTTTTAGTTTTGTTAGCTTGATTTAATTCAGCGTTTAAAATCTGTAATTTTTCGTTTGTTTTTTTACGATTTCTGCTTTGGTAAAAAAGTAATCCTCCGATTATAGCAAGTAATCCAATTCCTAAAAGGTAAAGCCATTTTTGTTTTTCTTTGGATTCAAGTTGGAGTTGGTTGATTTTTATTTGTCTATCTTTTAATTCGATTTCTTTTTTCGATTCAAGTTTAGCTAAACTATTTTTTATCTCTTGTGAATTTAATGAATCATTTAATTTCACAGATTTTTCTAAATATAAATAGGCTTTATTATATTGTTTCTTTATTCCGTATAGTTTAGCTAATGCTTTATTAAATTCTAAAGAATTCAAAAGATCTTCATTTACACTTGCATTTTCTACTGCTTTATTTAAAAATTTTTCAGCCCTACTCAAATATGTTTTTTTTGTAACAATATTACTCTCATTTTCATATAATTTAAGATAAAGAATTCCAATCATTCCCATATTATGGATTTTCATTGGGTTTGTTCCAAATTCATCCCAAATAGTTTGAGCTTCAAGCCTTAATTTTAAAGCTTCATTATTTTTCTTTAGATTAGCCCAATTTGTTAAAAACCAAGCTAAAGCAAAATTATTTTTTGCTTCTGTAGCAAGTTGTACACCTTTTTTAAAAGAAATATTTGCATTTATTGTATCATTCAATAATCGATAGGATTCTGCTAATCCCATGTAACTATTATATATTCGTTGTTTGTTTTTTGAAAGAATTGCGTATTTATTGCTTTGAATTGCACTATTTAATGCTTGATTACAGTTAAACTGATCAAGATAAAACATTGCTAAATTATTATAATTATCAGATAACATTATATTATCATTTGTTTTTTTAGCAAATTCTAATGAAAGTAGAGCAAATTTCAATTGATTTTTAAAATCAGATTTACTTTGAAAAATGACTGACTTTTGTAAATAAGATTTTGCGAGATTCTTGGGCGATTTTATTTTACTAAAAACATAAATTGCCTTTTCATTATAATATTGAGCAGAGTCTAAAATAGAATTGTATAAATAAATGTTTGTAAGAACAAGATATGCACCTCCAATTCCAATATTTTTATTATGCTTCTCCCCAAGTTTAATATTTTTATGTAATAACTTTAATGCGTCATCAACAGCACCATTATTTTTAAGTTCAATAGCTATTTTATTATTTATCGCTAATATAGAGTCTATGTTTTTTTCTTTCCTTAATTTGATATTTAAAGAATCTAAATGAGTGAAATTTTCATTTTGAGCGAAAGAGTTTGTGAAGAAAGAAAGGAATATTATTATGAGTATATTTTTTTTCATAAAAATTAAATATATTAATAGTTAAAAATATAAATTATGACACATTTTTTATATAACTATGGTTGAGTACAGATTAATGTTGGGACTTATTAATAATAGTCACTAAAGCTTAAACATTTATAAATAATGCTGTTTTCTTAAAATTTTGACAGCTTCATTCTCAAATCAGTAATCGCAAATTATCCTTATAACTTCTGCCGATAGGTACAACAACGTTGTTTTTTAGTTTTATTTCTTGAGAATTTACGCTTTGAATGAATTGTTTTTGAACAGCAAAACTTCTGTGAATACGAATAAATGAATGAAAATGTTCTTCTTTGAGTAAATTTCCAATGCTGTTTAAAACACAATGACGTTTTTCTTCAGTAACAATTAATGTGTAATCTTTTAAAGCTTCAAGATATAAAATATTGTGTAGTTTTACTTTAGTTTGCTCGTGACCTTCTTTAATATAAATCACATCACCACCGATGCTTGATTCAAATAAATTGGCTTTGTGCTTTATTTCAAGAAATTCTTCTATTCTAGATACGGTTGCTTTAAATCTTTCGAATTTTAAAGGTTTAACTATAAAATCTAATGTTTCGAATTCAAAACTTTCTGCAGCATGTTCAGGATGAGCGGTTATATATACACAAACAGGTACTTCTATTGCTTTTTTTCTAACATCAAACCCGCTAATTGTTGGCATATCTATATCAAGAAAAAGTATGTCTATTTTCTCGGATTCTAATAAATGAATTGCCTCTTCACCATTTTGAAAAGCCCCAATTAAATTAAATTGTGGAAACCTTTTAACAAACGAAATTACCATTAATAGGTCAATTTCATCATCATCTATTATAATACAGTTAAAATATTTCATTTTTAGGGAAAATTACTATACAAATATAGTTTTTTTATCAAATTCTACTTTAAAACTTAATATTAAATTCATCAAACGTTAATCCTGTAGTTCGTCTATTTAAAACGTAGTCTGTCTATAAGTGGTTTTTTTGTTGTTATAATAGAATCAATTTTGTTAAGAAAATTAAATTTATATATTATGAAAACAAAAATTAAAAATGACAATCTTAACTTTTTGATTAAAAAATCAATCTTATTATTCGTAATTATCTTCTCGCTTTTCTCTTGTAGCAACGATGATGAACCAACAGTTTATCCAGAAGAAAATCCGCTTTCAGGCTATTTGACTTTGGCTGAATTTACAACAAACAGTGAAGTTATTAATGCTGGTATTAGTTCAGAATTTGGAATAGAATTTACACCTTTAGTAAAAGGAAAAATCAATTCTTTGACTGTGAATATTCCAGACACCAATCCAACTTTAATAGTAACTATTTGGGATGCTACTACAAAAACTGTTTTGCGTACAGAAGTTATCAATGTCACTATTTCAAATTCTAATATTACTAAAACTATCGGTTCATTGAGTTTGGAAAAAAACAAAAAATATGCTATTACAATGAATTCAAAAGACTATCACAATCGAAAAAGACCCGACAATTCTTCAATTTCTTATCCTATTTCTTCTGGAAATATAAGAGTGGAAGGCTATGGTTGGACTAATAGTAATATACAAATTTATCCAGAAAATTTTGAATTTAATTATTATGGTGGCGACTTAACTTTCAATTTTCAACAAACAGAATAAATTAATAAAAACACAATAATGAAAACAAAAATACTCTTTTTTCTATTTTCTTTTCTCTTTTTTCTGGAAGGAAATGCGCAACAATCTGTAAACTCTGGTGGCGGAGATGCTACAGGAAGCAACGGCAAAGTGAGCTTTACTATTGGTCAGATAGATTATGTAACGGCTACAGGATCTGGCGGTTCGATAACACAGGGTGTACAACAACCTTTTGAAATCTTCACCCTTGGAACAGATGAAATTCCTGAAATAAAATTAGAATTTAGCATCTATCCAAACCCTACAACCGATGTGTTGTTTATCAAAAATGAGAATATCGATTTAAAGTTTAAGTATCAACTATTTGATATTTCTGGCAAACTCCTTTTTACTTCTCCCGAATTGGTACAAAAAGATCAAATTGACATGACTTTGTATCAAACAGGTAATTATATTTTGCTCATTCAAGCAGAAAACAACTTAACTAAATCTTTTAAAATCATTAAAAAATAATATCTTATGAATATAAAATTATACACATCAGCAAGAAAAATCTTTATTCTTTTTTCTTTCTTCTTTGCTCTATTAGCAAACGCCCAAGCTCCAGAAAAAATGAGTTATCAGGCGGTGATTAGAAATGCTAGTAATGTGTTAGTGGCTAATCAAGGGGTTGGAATGAAAATTTCGATTCTACAAGGCACGGCTACTGGAACAGAAGTTTACAAAGAACTTTTTAACCCAAATCCTACTACCAATGCTAATGGATTAGTAACACTAGCAATTGGAACAGGATTGCCAATTACAGGAATATTTGCAGGCATTGACTGGAGTGCAGGACCTTATTTCATTAAAACAGAAACCGACCCTACTGGCGGAACAAGTTATACGATTACTTCTACCACACAACTGATGAGTGTGCCGTATGCCTTATATGCAAAAAACGGAGTTCCTTCTCAAATTAATCAAGCTGGCAAAGTATTAACCACCGATGGAACTAGTGCCAGTTGGACAAAAATGCTATCAGATATTGGCGTGAAATTTTATATAGTTGCTCAAGGAGATTTTCCAAATTTTTCAACTGGTGCTAGTGCAAATACTTTGGGTGCCATTGTTATGCATGCTAATAATGGTGGTGGTTTAATTAATGATGTTGGCGTTACTATACC
Source organism: Flavobacterium sp. (assembly GCA_017983975.1). Taxonomy (GTDB): domain Bacteria; phylum Bacteroidota; class Bacteroidia; order Flavobacteriales; family Flavobacteriaceae; genus Flavobacterium. The sequence continues at coordinate 23,988 of JAGOAL010000010.1, read as the reverse complement.
CTGCGATGGAAGAAGTTTATTGATTTCTCAACATCAAGCTTTATTTTCAGTGATATATACTACTTATGGCGGAGATGGTGTTACCACTTTTAAAATCCCAAACTTAAACAATGGTTTAGCACCAAAAGGAAGGAATTAAAATTTAAAAATTATGAAAACAATCACCCAAAAAATCATGACAAAACTCTTTCTTCTTTGCTCTTTTCTCTTTTTTCTAAAAGGAAATGCGCAAGACAACAATGATTGTTGGGACAAAGTGAGAGCTAATGGTAATCTAACAATGCTAATAACCCCAAGTTTGCAACATTGGGCAACAGGATCAAATGAAACAGGGGTTTATGGAACAGGGCAATTTTACAATAATTATCTCCCAACGCAAGGAGTAACAAGCACTTGGGCTGATCTTCAAACATCGGGTAATTTTACATTAGCCATAAAAACAGACGGTACACTTTGGGGTTGGGGATCCAATTACTATTATTCATTGGCAAGCACTACAACCAATTTGACACTATCTCCTACTCAGATAGGAACCGCAAACAATTGGAACAAAATTTCGACTGGGAATGACTATGCTTTGGCTATAAAATCTGATGGGACACTATGGGGTTGGGGTCATAACAATTTTCATCAATTAGGCATTGGTAGTACAACCAATTTATCTACCATTACGCAATTGGGTACAGATACCAATTGGAGCAAAATTTCTGCAGGATTAGAAGGTTCGCTGGCAATAAAAACCGATGGCACACTATGGGGTTGGGGACATAATTCGGTAAGTAGCTTAGGGGTTGCTTCTCCTCTTGAAATAAATACAATCACACAAATTGGAACTGCAAACGACTGGAAGGAAATTGAGCGTCAAAATGGGTTTTATTCTGTAGGCTTAAAAACAGATGGGACATTATGGGCTGCAGGACATAATACGCACGGACAATTGGGCGACAATACTACCACAACAAGAACAAGTTTCGTAAAAATAGGTACCGATACCGATTGGAAAAGCATTGCTATAGGTTATTATACTACCTATGCAATTAAAAATAACGGCACGCTGTGGGCATGGGGAAACAACCAACTTGGGCAAGTAGGTGACGGCACCAATACAGACAGATATACACCTACACAAATAGGAACTGATACAAACTGGGAAAGTATTGCTGCTGGCAACTTTCATGCTGTTGCCCTAAAAACAGATGGTTCATTATACACCTGGGGGTTTAATATATCGGGGCAATTGGGCGATGGCACACAAAACAATAAAAATACACCAACGCTTATAGCTTGTCCATACAACAACTTAAATACTGAAAATCCTACTTTAATAAATAAGGTCAGTATATACCCAATCCCAGCACAAAATACCTTTACAATAGAAACCGACAATGCAATAAAAAACATAACCGCATACGATATTTTAGGAAATCAAATAGAAATAAAATCTTTAGCAAATAAGCAATATTTTATTCAAAAACATGGAATATATTTTTTAAATATAGAGTTTGATAACTCTCAATCTATTACAAAAAAAATAGTTATTTGCGATAAGTAAATTTATATAAACAAAAAAAGAATATTATTTTTTTAGAAGGTTTGGAAATTGAAATAGCACCCGAACAATAAAAAAGCGAGAAGAAATTCTCGCTTTTTGTTTTATACTAATTCATGTTTGGGTTCCATTTGCGCTTCAATAGCATTCCATAGCCCGATTCTCTTTTCTAAAGCTAAAACCGAAACTTCTTCTACTTCCTTCCATTTTTGATCTGAATCTCCACAAAGTTCAGCGATCATTTGCATGGCCATTGGTCCGTGTTCATCGGCGTCTAATTCAATGTGTCTTTCAAAATAATAAATCAGTTTGGATAAATCAGTTTCTGGAAAGTTTTGCTGAAAATTTCTCAAGATTTCAGTAAACATATTCGGAATCAAATCTTCTCTTCCAAAAGTAAAAGCTGCCGCAATTTCATGTGGTTTGCCTTCTTCAATTACTCGAAACGTAAAGTCTAAAAATGCTTTAACATTTAGATGTAAATCACTTTGTTTTATCGATACAAATATGTTTTTCGTTTCTTCTACATTCTTCAAAAATGTATTGATTTGTGAAGTTGAAGCACCACATTGTTTCATCGCATCTAAATACATTTCAAAATGACTTTGACGCGTTCCATCTAATGTTAAATCAGTTTCTTCGGCAACAACAATTTCATTAATTAAATAACGAATCTCTGGATTTCCAATAGGCAACCAAGGCGTAGTTGTACAAGTCAATTTATTTTGCAAGGCTTTTAATAAGGACATAAAATCCCAAACGGCATAAATATGATTTTCTAAAAAGCAATGTAAGTCGTCAATCGTTTTTACTTTGTTGTATAACGAATGACTTAATAATTGTTCTTTTTGATTTTGTATGGAACGATTGATTTCTTCAATTCTCATGGGTTATATTTTTTGTAAAATTATAAAAGCTCCTCCAAACAGAGAAGCTTTTTATATCAATTTTATCTATTGTTTAATTACTTAAACGCAGGGAAACCAGTTACATCCATACCTGTAATTAACAAGTGAATGTCGTGTGTTCCTTCATAAGTTACTACCGATTCTAAATTCATCATGTGTCTCATGATAGAATATTCACCAGTAATTCCCATTCCACCAAGCATTTGGCGTGCATCACGAGCAATGGTTAATGCCATATCCACGTTGTTTCTTTTTGCCATCGAAATTTGTGCTGTAGTTGCTTTTCCTTCGTTACGTAACACACCTAGTCTCCATGTTAATAATTGTGCTTTCGTGATTTCAGTAATCATTTCAGCTAATTTCTTTTGTTGTAATTGAGTAGCTCCAATAGGTTTGTCAAACTGAATACGTTCTTTTGAATAACGTAACGCGGTGTCATAACAATCCATGGCAGCGCCAATCGCACCCCAAGCAATTCCATAACGTGCTGAATCTAAGCATCCTAGCGGCGCTCCTAATCCAGATTTGTTTGGCAATAAGTTTTCTTTAGGCACTTTTACGTTGTCAAAAATAAGTTCGCCAGTAGCAGAAGCTCTTAACGACCATTTATTATGTGTTTCTGGTGTTGAAAAACCTTCCATTCCACGTTCCACGATTAATCCGTGAATTCTTCCTTCTTCATTTTTTGCCCAAACTACTGCAATATCAGCAAAAGGGGCATTTGAAATCCACATTTTAGCACCATTTAAAAGATAATGATCGCCCATATCTTTATAATTAGTTACCATTCCTGCTGGATTTGAACCATAATCAGGTTCTGTTAAACCAAAACATCCAATGAATTCTCCAGTAGCTAATTTTGGTAAATATTTCATGCGTTGTTCTTCATTTCCATATTTCCAAATAGGGTACATAACCAATGAAGATTGAACAGAAGAAGTCGAACGTACACCCGAATCTCCTCTTTCAATTTCTTGCATGATTAAGCCATACGAAATTTGGTCTAATCCAGCACCGCCATATTCAACAGGAATATAAGGACCAAAACCTCCAATTTCACCCAAACCTTTTACAATTTGATGCGGAAATTCAGCTTTTTGAGCATATTCTTCAATGATGGGAGATACTTCTTTTTTAACCCAAGCACGTGCAGCATCACGCACCATTTTATGTTCGTCAGATAATAATTCGTCTAATAAATAATAATCTGGCGATTGAAATAAGTCTGGTTTCATAATTGTTGTTTTGAAAGCAACAAAAGTAAGTAAAGATTTTTAACAAATCAATGAACGAATGTTATAATTTAAAATTACATCTTCAAATAGAAATCCTTCGTCAAATTGATATATTCAGTGGTGTATTGATGACGTGAAATTTCAATAGTGAGTGCATCTATTTGTGGAGTTTGTTCTATCCGAGAAAAAGCCAATAAACTTCTTTTAATTTCGGAGGTCGGCGTTCCTTTTACTCGCGTAATTTTGAATGGAAATAAATCCAATTCTTTACACATCGAAACAAATTTTTCTTCTTCTTTAAAAGGAATAATTATCGAAAATATTCCGTTATCCGAAAGTAATAAATCAGCCGCTTCAATCAATTCTTCAAAAGGCATTGCGTCTTGAAATCGTGCCAAGTCACGTTGCGAATCATCGGTTTTAAAATCTTCAGCATAAAACGGCGGATTGGAAATAATTAAATCATATTCATCTTCGGGTTCGTCCACAAATTCATCTAATCCTGCGTGAAAACAAAATAATTTATCTCCCCAAGGTGAAGTTTCAAAATTTTCAACACATTGTTCGTAAGCTTCTTCGTCAATTTCGATAGCGTCAATTTGTTCAGCGTTGCTTCTTTGGGCTAGCATTAAAGACAAAATTCCGGTTCCTGCCCCAATATCTAATATGTTATAAGGATTGTTAATTAACGGAGTCCAAGCGCCAATCAAAACACCATCAGTGCCAATTTTCATTGCACATCGATCTTGATTAACGGAAAATTGTTTGAATTTGAACAAAATGAATAAAGATAGAATTTAATCAACTTAAATAATTGTAAACTGAGACTGCGACTGTAAACTATTGTAAATATAAATCAACCAAACCTTCTGGAGTTTCTATAGTAATGGTTTTGTTTTTTCGGTCTAAAGCGATAATGAAATCATCAATTAGCGGAATTAAAATTTCAATTCCGTTTTTGTCAATTTCAAAAAGGGGTTGCGCACCACTATCATTAATGGCTGCAATTTTTCCAATGTTACCATGTTTAGTATCTATAACATCAAATCCTATTACTTCGTGAAAGTAGAATTGGTTGCCTTCTAATTTGGGTAACATAGAAAGTGGAAGGTAGATTTCGCTGCCCATAATTTCGTCAGCATCTTCTTCAGTTTGAATATCTTCAAAACGAACGCGTAGAAATTTTTCTTTATGAAGCGAACTACTTTCAATAAAAAATGGAACCAGTGTTTTGTTGAGTTCAACAAATACTGATTCCAAATTTTGATACAATTGGGGTTCGTCGGTATCTAAATACGCTAATACTTCCCCTTTGAAACTAAATTTTTTTGCGATTTTACCTAAATAGAAACAATCTTCTTTACGCATGGAATCGCTGTATGATTAAGCTTCTGTTTCTTCGTTGCTTTCTTCAGCTGCTGGAGTTTCTTCAACTGCTGGAGCTTCTTCAACTGCTACAGTTTCTTCAGCTACTGCTTCAACTGCTGGAGCTTCCTCAACTACAGTTTCAACAACTTCTGCTGGAGCTTCTACTTCAGCTACTTCAGCTACTTCTTCAACTTTCGCTGCTTCAGCTTGAGCTGCAATACGTTTTGCGTTAGCTTCTTTTTCAGCTTTTAAAGCTTTTGCTTTTGCTGCTTCATCTGCTTTAGATAATCCTGCTTTTTTCGCATCAACTTTATTTGCTTTTTCGTCTAACCAAGCTGCTAATTTAGCATCTGCTTGTTCTTGAGTTAAAGCACCTTTACGAACTCCTCCATCTAAATGGTGTTTTAATAAAGCACCTTTGTAAGATAAAATAGCTCTTGCCGTATCGGTTGGTTGAGCTCCATTGTGTAACCATTGAACAGCACTTTCTAAGTTCAAATCAATAGTTGCTGGATTAGTGTTTGGATTGTAAGTTCCGATTTTTTCTAAGAATTTACCATCTCTTTTTGATCTTGCATCTGCTGCAACAACCCAATAAAAAGGTTTCCCTTTTTTTCCGTGTCTTTGTAATCTAATTTTTACTGACATAATCTTGTGATTAATTTAAGGTACTCGACCTTTGTTATTTAAGGGTGCAAATATATAAAACTTTGTAATATAAATAAGCTATCTCGGTAAAAAATATTTTTTGGTCGATTTTATGTTTGTTTGGATAAAAAACTTATTTTTGTTTCCCCAACATTTAATAAACTCTTAAAATGAAAAAATTTCTCTCTTTGTTTGTTATTGCCGCAGTATTCATTTCGTGCGAACAAGATATTCAGACCAATACACCGGGTTTTCAAGCCAAACTAAATGATGTTCAATGGCGAGCAAATAATGCAAGTGTTGCTGTCGATGCAACTGGAGGAATGACTATTACCGCTTATTCATCTTATGAAACGGTTGTTTTGAAAACCAATTCAACAAATATTGGTACATATTACTTAGGCACACAAAACGCAAGTAATTTTGCTTCATATACTTCAAATGCTGCTGGATTTCCAGATTTTTATGACACAAGTGTTGTAGAAGGACCAGCCTATCTATTATCAAATTTATTAACAGCCGGAACAGGATACACAACTTCTGCTGCAGCACATACAAGTGGCGGTTCGGGTTCTGGATTGCGATTAGCTTTAACAACTTCATCAGGCGCTGTTACTAAGGTTACGGTGGTTTCAAGAGGATTAGGATATGTTTCAGGAGATGTGGTAACAATTCAAGGAGGTAATAATAACGCAACGGTTCGAATAGAAAATGTGCAACAAAGTAATGGCGAAATAGAAATTGAAGATATTTCTGGAGGTTTATTTACAGGTACTTTTAAATTAAATGCTACTAATGCAGATGGAGAAGTAGTAACCATGTCTGAAGGGCATTTTTATAAAATACCACTAGGACAATAATAAATTTTTAAAAAAATAGGGATAACCACTTGAAGAAATTTAAGTGGTTTTTTTGTTAATAACTAAAATTGCTCCTTAACGACTTAAAATGTAATTTTGATAATTCTCAAATTCGTAATGTGAGCATTGGAATTTGAATTTTTGAACTTGGAATTTTACCACTATGTATTTAATTTTCGATACCGAAACCACCGGATTGCCTAGAAGTTGGTCAGCACCTATTACAGATACTGATAACTGGCCTCGTTGTATTCAAATAGCTTGGCAGTTGCACGATGAGATGGGAAATTTAATCGAGCACCAAGATTATTTGGTAAAACCCGAAGGTTTCAATATTCCATATGATGCCGAACGAATTCATGGTATTTCTACCGAATTGGCAATTGAGCAAGGAATTTTGTTATCGGAAGTTTTAGAAAAATTTAATATTGCACTTTCTAAAACTAAATTCATTGTTGGGCAAAATGTAGGATTTGATGTCAATATCATGGGATGCGAATTTCATCGTATGAACATTGGTTCAGACATGATTAAAATGCCTGTTTTAGATACGTGTACCGAAATTACTGCTAATTTATTGAAATTACCCGGAGGAAGAGGCGGAAAGTTTAAATTACCAACATTAACCGAATTACATCAATATCTTTTTAACCAACCTTTTGCAGAAGCGCATAATGCAACTGCCGACGTGGAAGCTACAACGCGCTGTTTTCTGGAGTTAATTAAAAGAGAAATTTTTACCAAAGAAGAACTTGATGTAACTCCCGACTATTTTAGAACTTTTCGAGAAAAAAACCTTGGCGAAATTCAATTAATCGGATTAAAACATATTAATCTAAAACAAGCTTCTGACGAAATTAGAGCGCGTTTGAAAAAAATTGAACAAGAAGAAGTTCAAACTACGATTTCAGAAGAAGTCAAATCAGATTTAAAAGAGGCTGCTTTTGCACATTTGCACAATCATACGCAATTTTCGGTGTTGCAATCAACTATTGCGGTAAATGATTTGGTAAAAGCTTCGGCAAAATTCAAAATGCCTGCGGTTGCTATGACCGACACAGGTAATATGATGGGGGCTTTCCATTTTGTAAGTGCCGTAATGAATCACAACAAAGCTGCAAAAGCAAAAATTGAAGCAGCAATTGAAGCAGGAGAAGAGCCCACAGAAACCGAAATCAAACCTATTGTAGGTTGTGAATTTAACATCTGTGACGATCATAAAGATAAAACCAAAAAAGACAACGGTTATCAAGTTGTATTATTGGCAAAAAATAAAAAAGGCTATCATAATTTAGCCAAAATGTCTTCTATTGCCTATACGGATGGTTTTTATTACATTCCTCGTATCGATAGAAAAATCATTGAGCAATATAAAGAAGACATCATTGTTTTATCGGGAAATTTATATGGCGAAATTCCGAGTAAAATTCTAAATGTTGGCGAAAGTCAAGCTGAAGAAGCCTTGATTTGGTGGAAAGATAAGTTTGGCTCCGATTTCTATTTGGAATTAATGCGTCACAAGCAAGAAGACGAAAATCGGGTTAACCAAACCTTAATAGCTTTCGCAAAAAAGCATCAAGTAAAGTTGGTTGCGACCAATAATACGTATTACGTTAATAAAGAAGATGCCAACGCACACGATATTTTATTGTGTGTAAAAGAAGGTGAAAAACAAGCAACGCCAATTGGTCGCGGTCGCGGATATCGATACGGATTACCCAATGAGGAATATTATTTTAAATCGGGTGACGAAATGAAGCAACTTTTTGTTGATTTACCTGAAGCGATTATTAATATTCAGGAAATCATCGATAAAGTGGAAGCGTATTCCTTGTATCGTGATGTTTTACTTCCCAAATTTAAGATTCCTGATGAATTTGAAGTTCCAGAAGATGCCGAAGACGGTGGTGTGCGAGGTGAAAATAATTATTTAAGACATTTAACCTATAAAGGAGCCGAAAAACGATATCCCGAACTTTCCGATGATATAAAAGAACGTTTGGATTTTGAATTACTTACGATTTCAAATTCAGGGTATCCAGGTTATTTCTTAATTGTACAAGATTTCATTGCTGAAGCCCGAAAAATGGATGTTTCCGTGGGGCCAGGTCGTGGTTCTGCTGCGGGTTCTGCAGTTGCCTATTGTTTAGGAATTACCAATATTGATCCCATTAAATACGATTTGCTTTTTGAGCGTTTCCTAAATCCTGATCGTGTTTCCATGCCCGATATCGACATCGATTTTGATGATGAAGGTCGCGGTCGCGTAATGGATTATGTTATTAATAAATACGGTTCAAATCAGGTAGCCCAAATTATTACCTATGGTAAAATGGCTACAAAATCGGCTATTAGAGACACCGCTCGTGTGCTAGATTTACCATTGTTTGAAGCGGATCGAATTGCCAAATTAATTCCAGGAATGATGCCTGCCAAATGGAATTTAGCTCGGTTTTTAGCCGAAGACGAAAGCGAAGTTAAAAAAGCATTGCGTTCGGAAGAATTTGAAAAAGTCAAAGAATTAATTGGAATTGCCAATTCTGAAGATTTAGCAGGAGAAACCATTCAGCAAGCAAAAGTGTTAGAAGGTTCCATGCGAAATACTGGAATTCACGCGTGTGGAGTGATCATTACGCCATCTGATATAACCAATTTCGTTCCCGTTACAACCGCAAAAGATTCCGATTTATATGTTACGCAATTTGACAATTCGGTAGCCGAAAGCGCTGGTTTGTTAAAGATGGACTTTTTAGGATTAAAAACCCTAACCTTAATAAAAGACACGGTTAAATTGGTAAAATATCGTTTAAATATCGATTTAGACCCTGATAATTTTCCAATTGACGACCAAAAAACATATGAGTTATTCCAAAGAGGTGAAACGGTTGGCGTGTTCCAATACGAATCACCTGGAATGCAAAAATACATGAAGGACTTAAAGCCAACTGTTTTTGCCGATTTAATTGCTATGAATGCACTATATCGTCCAGGACCATTGGAATATATTCCTTCTTTCGTTCGAAGAAAAAACGGCGAAGAAGAAATCAAATACGATTTAGAAGCCTGTGAAGAGTATCTTGCAGAAACATACGGAATTACCGTCTATCAAGAGCAGGTAATGCTTCTGTCGCAAAAATTAGCTGGATTTTCAAAAGGTGATGCCGACGTTTTACGTAAGGCTATGGGTAAAAAACAAATTGAAGTTTTGAACAAAATGAAACCTCAATTTATCAACCAAGCCGCAGAAAAAGGACACGACCCTGTTATTTTAGAAAAAATTTGGAAAGACTGGGAAGCATTTGCTAGTTATGCGTTCAATAAATCGCACTCTACTTGTTATGCTTGGATTGCCTATCAAACCGCTTATTTAAAAGCACATTATCCAGCAGAATACATGGCTGCGGTGCTTTCAAATAATATGAACGACATCAAGCAAGTTTCGTTCTTTATGGAAGAATGTAAACGCATGGGATTAGCTGTTTTGGGTCCAGATGTAAATGAATCATTCTATAAATTTACGGTAAACGAAAATTATGCTGTACGTTTTGGAATGGGAGCTGTTAAAGGAGTTGGAGCAGGAGCCGTGCAAACTATTGTTGAAAATAGAAAAGAAGGAAATTACAAATCTATTTTTGATTTAGCGAAGCGAATTGACTTGCGTGCTGCCAATAAAAAAGCATTTGAAAATTTAGCTTTAGCAGGTGGTTTTGATGGTTTTACTGAAACGCATCGTGCCCAATATTTTCACCATGATGGCGACGGAATTACGTTTTTAGAAAAGGCGATTCGCTATGGTTCAAAATTTCAAGAAAACGAAAATTCATCGCAAGTAAGTTTATTTGGCGATGCTTCCGAAGTTCAAATTGCCGAACCCATTGTGCCTCCTTGTGAAGATTGGAGCACGATGGAAAAATTAGCCAAAGAAAAAGAAGTCGTTGGTATTTATATTTCGGGACATCCATTAGATGATTATAAGTTTGAAATGAAATATTTCTGCTCGGCTAAACTGGAATCGCTTAAAAGTTTAGAACAACATTTGGGTAAAAATCTTTCCTTTGGCGGAATTGTAACCAATGTTCAGCATCGAACTGCCAAAAATGGGAAAGGATGGGCAACCTTTGTTTTAGAAGGCTATGACGAAAGTTATGAGTTCCGAATTTTTGACGAAGAATATTTAAAATACCGCCATTTTTTATTGCAAAATCAGTTTGTGTTTTTTAAAATCAATGTAAAAGAAGGTTGGGTTAATCGCGAAACTGGAAAAAAATCAGATCCTAGAATTCAGTTTATTGACGCAAAAATGTTGGCCGATGTATTGCCATCATTTGCTAAAAAATTGATCATTCATATAGATATTAAAGAGTTGCATTCTAATTTTGTGACTGAATTAAATGAATTGTTTACAGCAAACAGAGGCGAAAATTCGGTAACTTTTGAAGTAATGGAATTAGAACGCATAAAAAAAACCATAGAGATGAGTCCGGTTATTGTTGAAGAAGAAATTGAAAATATTGAAGAAGGAGAAGAAGCATCACAAATGAATCTCGATATTCCAGTTGAAAAAGAAGAAATTTTAGTTAAAACGAAACTTTCCATGCCAAGCCGAAAATTAAAAGTAAAGATTTCGTCTGAATTGCTTCAGGAATTAGACAAAATGCAAGTAAGTTTCAAATTGAACTAAGTGTCAAGCAGCTAACACTTTGTTTTTCATTAATGCTCGAATTTTGCTTTATAAAACAAATGTATTATGAAAAAAATGCTAACATTAGTATTGCTTAGCTTGTCGTTTTCTTTGTCGGCACAAATAGCAGATTTACCAGAAAATATTTGTCCTTTATTAATAGGAGAAAAAATTCCAAACACTATTTTGCATAATGATCAAGGTACAGCCGTAGAAACGGATGATATTTTAGCAAAAAAAACCGTATTAGTGGTTTACCGAGGCGGCTGGTGCCCTTATTGTAATTCTCAATTATCAGATTTACAAGATATTGAAAATCAAATACTTCAGTTAGGCTATCAAATAATTGCAGTTAGCCCAGACGCCCCATCTTTTATCAAACAAACAGAAGGAAAAAAGGCGTTAGCTTATCAGCTTTTTTCAGATAGCGAAGGAGTTTTTTCTCAAGCTTTAGGAATTGCTTATAAAAAAGAAAAAGCGAAACTGGATAAATTTTCCGAAGGGAAAAATCCAGGTTTTTTACCTGTACCAACTGTTTATGTGTTGAATGAAAAAAGAGAAATTGAGTTTTTATATATCAATCCCAATTATGCAAAAAGGCTAGAGGGAAATTTACTACTAGCAGTGTTAAAAGCCTTGTAAATTAGATTTTTATATACCTAAATAAATAAAAGCTATTTTTATAACCGAAAAAATAAAAAATAAATACCTATTTTTGTTTCATAATAAAGTAAATAAAAAAATATCACATGGCATTAGCAATAACAGATGCTACTTTTGACGAAGTAGTTTTGAAATCAGACAAACCAGTAGTAGTAGATTTTTGGGCAGCTTGGTGTGGACCTTGTAGAATGGTTGGGCCAGTTATCGACGAAATTCACAGCGAATATGAAGGAAAAGCAGTAGTGGGTAAAGTAGATGTGGATGCAAACCAAGAATTTGCTGCAAAATATGGGGTTAGAAATATTCCAACCGTATTAATTTTCCAAAATGGAGAAGTAGTAGGAAGACAAGTTGGGGTAGCTCCTAAAAAAACCTATACTGATGCAATTGACGCATTATTATAATAGTTTTTAAAAATACATAGTGAAGGTTCAACGAGAGTTGAGCCTTTTTTATTTTTAAAACACATAGTCACATAGGTTTTTCTTTATTGAGCTTTTTAACTATTTCATTTTGTAGAGTTTATTTAAGAAATCTGTTTTATCTGCGTTTCGCCTTAGCGAATCCGTTTCATCCGCGTTCTAGTTTAAAAATCTTTTTCTATCTTTGAGAACATGAATTTAGAGCAGCAAATAGAAAAAATTTCCAGTTTTGAACATTTAGAACTTTTAGCAAATCAAATTGTCGAAGGTTTTATTTCGGGCATGCACAAATCACCTTTTCATGGTTTTTCGGCTGAATTTGCCGAGCATAAAACCTATAATCAAGGTGAAAGCACCAAACATATCGATTGGAAATTATTTGCCAAAACCGATCGTTTATATACCAAACGATATGAAGAAGAAACCAATTTACGATGCCATTTGATTCTAGATAATTCCTCATCAATGCATTATCCAAAATTGAAAGCGAATCAGCCTTTTTATGAAAATAAAATTGGTTTTTCGGTATTAGCTTCGGCGGTTTTAATGAATTTACTAAAAAAGCAACGTGATGCTGTGGGTTTAAGTATTTATTCAGACACGTATGAATATTATGCGCCCGAAAAAGGAAGCGATCGTCATCATCGCATGATTTTAAATACATTAGAAGGAGTTTTAAAAAATAATTCCACCACAAAAACCACAGATATAGTTACTTATTTACATCAAATTGCTGAAAATTTACACCGTCGTTCTATGGTGATTTTGTTTACCGATTTATTTCAAAATGAGGATAACGACAAAATTTTCAAGGCATTACAGCATTTAAAACACAATAAACATAAGGTAGTGGTGTTCCATGTGTATGATCAAAAGACCGAGTTGAATTTTAATTTTGATGCAACGCCCCGAAAATTTATTGATGTTGAAACCGGCGAATCCATTCAATTATTTGCCGAAAACAGCCAGGAAGCCTATCAAAAAATCATTACAAACTATTTTAAAACAATAGAAGCTACGTGCTTACAATATCAAATCAAATATATTCCGGTGGCAATCGATGATAAATTTGAAAAAATTATGACTTCGTATTTGGTTGAAAAACAAAAGTTTGCCTAGACTGCTTAAAAAAACTTTACCTTTTTTTAAAAAAATATTTGCAGGAATCAAAAAGCGTAGTATATTTGCACTCGCAATCAAGTTCACGGAAGGCTTAGTAATAAGTAATAAATGAAAAATTTGCTCTGGTTTGGTAGTTCAGTTGGTTAGAATACATGCCTGTCACGCATGGGGTCGCGGGTTCGAGTCCCGTCCAGACCGCCAGAAAACAAAAAGCACTTCGAGAAATTGAAGTGCTTTTTTGCCCAAAATAGGTTTTTTTAATGCTGTATTTTATATCATTAAAAATCAAAATAGTTGTGTTGTTTATTCCCAAGCAATTGGGATAAGGTTTAGTAGTTAGACCAATGAAAAGCTTTGCATTTATGCAGGGCTTTTTTGATTGTATTAAACCCAAATCGATTTATTTTGCCAAACAATAATTAAAAATAAAGCCAAGAATAGTAAACAAACAAATACCTTCATAAACGTTCCGGCAACAAATCCTATAAAAGAACCCAAAGCGGCTTTTAAGGCACGTTCTTTTTCATTGAAATTATATATCAACTCGCCTATAAATGCCCCAAGAAAAGGCCCAATCAAGAATCCAAAAGGAATAGGCGCTATAAGCCCAACAATTAAACCTATATTGGTTCCCCAAATCCCATAACTACTTCCCCCAAAAAATTTAGTTCCCTGAGCAGGTATTACATAATCTAAAATACTAATTATTATTGTTATCATGAGAGTTATGCCTAGTAACCAATAATTTGTTTCAATGGTTGGACAAAAATATAAAAGTAAGAGACCAACCCAACTTAAGGGCGGTCCTGGCAATGCTGGAAGTAAACTGCCCGCAATTCCAACAAGCATTAAGCAAAAACCAATCAATAATAAAATGTATTCCATAAATTATTTCTATTTTTACAATGTATTATTACAAATTTAAAGTTATTCTATTTCAAATGCATAAAGTTGTATTATTATTTTTAGTGCTTTTGGCAACTTCTTGTCAATTATTTGACAAAAAAGTACCAGATGAAAATCAATTGTTGCAACAAGAATTGCAAAAAATCAATTGGGAAGAAGTAGACGAATTGCCATCAGTGATGCAATGCGACACCATTAAAGATGAAGCGGTTAAGAAACAATGTTTTTTCGATTATTTGGCACAAACTATTCAAGAGCGTATAGGCATTGATACGTTGCAAATGTTATATCCAGAAACCGATACAATTTCCGTAAAAGTTACGATTAATCCCGATTCGAGTTTGCAATTTGAACCGCAATTTTCTAAAGATAGCGTGGCTTACGATAAAGTAAAAGCTGACAGTATTTTAACTTCACGATTAGCCGATTTTCCAAAAGTAGAACCCGCAATTAAACGCGGCATTAAAGTAAAAACGCAGTTCATACTTCCCGTAATTATTAAAGTTGAAAAATAAATTCAATTGGCAAACGAACGCATCATATTAGGTATTGATCCTGGAACCACTATTATGGGTTTCGGATTGATAAAGGTGGTCAATAAAAAAATGGAATTTGTGCAATTGAACGAATTGATTTTATCTAAATTCGATAATCATTATCAAAAGTTGAGAGTCATTTTTGAACGTACCATTGAATTAATAGATACGCATAACCCCGATGAAATTGCGATCGAAGCGCCTTTCTTTGGTAAAAACGTGCAATCGATGTTAAAACTGGGAAGAGCTCAAGGTGTTGCCATGGCGGCCGGACTTTCGAGAGATATTCCTATTACCGAATACGAACCCAAAAAAATAAAAATGGCCATCACCGGAAACGGGAATGCCAGTAAGGAGCAAGTAGCTAAAATGCTACAACAACTGCTAGGCTTAAAAGAATTACCAAAAAACCTTGATTCAACCGATGGTTTAGCAGCAGCAGTTTGTCATTTTTTCAATTCGGGAAGAGTGGAAATTGGCAAAAGTTATTCGGGTTGGGATGCTTTTGTGAAACAAAATGAAAAAAGAATAAGCCCCCCAACCCCAAAGGGGGAGCAAAATAACTAAATGTTTAATTCTGAACAAAACAATATCGTTTTTTACAACTCCTCCCCTTTGGGGAGGCTGGGTGGGGCTGGCATATACATCCACATCCCATTCTGCAAGCAAGCGTGTCATTATTGTGATTTTCATTTTTCTACTTCATTAAAGAAGAAAGACGAAATGGTTCAGGCATTGGCAAAAGAAATTCAATTACGAAGTAAACCCATCACCCATTACCCATTACCCATCACCGAATCTATAGAAACTATTTATTTTGGTGGAGGAACGCCTTCGATATTGTCAATTGCAGATTTGAAATTTTTAATTGATGAGGTATATAGAAACTATAAAGTTGTTGAGAATCCAGAAATAACAGTTGAAGCCAATCCAGATGATTTAAGTTATGATACCATTCGTCAATTAGTTAATTCACCTGTAAATCGTTTGTCTATCGGAATTCAATCGTTTTTTGAAGACGATTTGAAGTTGATGAATCGTGCGCACAATTTGGAAGAAGCCAAAAAATGTTTAGAAATCGCCACGCAATACTTTGATAATATTTCCATTGATTTGATTTACGGAATTCCGAATATGTCCAATGAAAAATGGTTGCAAAACATCGAAACCGCACTGTCTTTTAATGTGCCGCATATTTCAAGTTATGCTTTAACGGTTGAACCTAAAACAGCTTTGCATTCGTTTATTCAAAAAGGAATTATTCCGCCACCCGATGACGAAGTAGCGCAAACTCATTTCCAAATTTTAGTAGACAAATTATCGGAAAACGATTTTATTCATTATGAACTATCCAATTTTGGAAAAGAAAATTATTTTTCAAAAAACAATTCGAGTTATTGGTTGGGCAAAAAATACATTGGCATTGGTCCTTCTGCACACAGTTATGATGGGAAAAATAGAGGTTGGAATGTGTCAAATAATGCATTGTATATCAAATCGATTCAAGAAAATAAATTACCCATTGAAATTGAAACGTTAACTAAAACCGATCGCTATAACGAATATATTATGACCGGTTTACGCACAATTTGGGGCGTTTCGCTAGATCGAATTGAAGAAGAATTTGGGAAAACTTATTTGGATTATCTGAATCAACAAGCAGCAAAATTCATTGAAGACCATTTATTGTTTGTTGACGAGAACATTTTACGAACTACAAAAAACGGAAAGTTTTTGTGTGATGGAATTGCGAGTGATTTGTTTTTATTAAATTTGGAATAATTATTAACCACTAAGAACACAAAGAAAGCACAATAAAACACAAAGTTTTGTGAACTTAGTGAAAAATTTTTGTCACGAAGCTCCCGGATTTGCGGTTAAATATTATGAAAGCAACAATAAACAACATACAAATCGATTTATCAAAACCTATTGATATTTCTATTCCTTTGACTAATAATGATCAAAATCCGATTGCTTGGTATCAAAGCACACCCGAAATTGAACCGGTAACCATGGATGACTGGATAGGAAAAGTTTCAGAAGGAAAATCATCCACAAATTTCAATAATATTTTCTTCAATCCGCATGCTCATGGAACGCATACGGAATGTTTAGGGCATATTACTCGCGAATTTTATTCAATCAATCAATGTTTAAAGCAGTTTTTCTTTACAGCTGAATTAATTTCGGTAGAACCAAAAAGCGTTGGAGAAGATTTAATCATTACGAAAGAGCAAATTGAAATTGCTTTGGGCACAACTACACCACAAGCCATCATTATTAGAACATTGCCAAATCCAGAAAGCAAAAAACATTTAAATTATTCGAATACGAATCCGCCTTATTTAGAAGAAGCGGCAGCTATTTTTATTAGGGAAATAGGAATTCAGCATTTGCTCATTGATTTACCAAGTGTTGACAGAGAACACGATGAAGGAAAATTGTTGGCACACAAAGCCTTTTGGAATGTGAAAGATATCAATCAAGTTAATGATGACGCTCGATTTAATTGCACGATTACGGAAATGATTTATGTAAACGATTCAGTTAAAGACGGAAGTTTTATTTTGAATTTACAATTTGCTTCGTTTGAGAATGACGCGAGTCCGAGTAAGCCGGTTTTGTATAGTTTGGAGTAAGGAGTAAGGAGTTTAGAGTAAGGAGTTTGGAGTTGCAAGTTTGGAGTTGCAAGTTTGGAGTTTTAAGTTTTAAAAAGTGTAAATTATGGATTATAAAGATTTATTAGCCTATAAAAAATCGTTCGCTTTAGCCATGTTCGTTTTTGATGTATCCAAAAATTTTCCAAAAGAAGAAAAGTATTCATTAACCGATCAGATTAGGAGAAGTTCAAGAAGTGTAACAGTAACAATTACAGAATCATATAGAAAAAGAGTTTATCCCAAAAATTTCTTGAGTAAACTTACTGATGCTGAAGCAGAAAATTCTGAAACTCAAGTGTGGTTAGATTTTTCATTAGCATGTGGTTATTTGGAAGAAATAAAATACAACGAACTCACTGCTCTGAATACAGAAGTTGGGAAATTAATTTATTATATGATGAATAATCCAGATAAATTCGGTTCAAGTAAAATATAAATTAAACGATAAAAAACTCCTAACTAAATACTCATTACTCCCAACTATTGTCATGGATATTCAACAACTCTACGAATACTGCCAATCCAAAAAAGGCGTCACTGAACATTTTCCGTTTGATGAAGATACGTTGGTGTTTAAAATAGGCGGAAAAATGTTTTGTCTAACCTCATTATCCGATTGGGAAAAAGGAACGCCAAGTCTAAATTTAAAATGCGATCCCGAACGCGCATTAGAACTTCGAGCCGAATATGAAGCTATTGAACCAGGCTATCACATGAGTAAGGTGCATTGGAACACCATTCATTTTCAAAGCGATGTTTCCGATAAAATGATGTGCGAATTGATTAATCATTCGTACGACCTTGTTTTCAAAAGTTTAACAAAAAAAGCGCAACAAGAAATTTTATAACGTCACTTCGAGTAATTTTGAATTTTTTCAAAATTGTATCGAGAAGAAGAAAATTAGGCATTACTTTTGTAGTGTTAAAATGAAATTTCAAAGAAACTATAATGATAGACAACTTAAAAAAAATATTAAACGAAGATCAAGATCCAAAAGCAATTGAAAAAATCACTTCAAAATTGGAAAATCTTTTAATGTCTAATGAGGAAATTGGATACATTGCGGTTCAAAAAAAACCAGCCGTAACTATTTTTCCGGATAGCATTGTGGTGACGAATAAAAGAATCATTTTATGTAAACCTAAAAATTTAGGATTGTCAATGGAATTCATTGATTATGATTGGGATGATATTGCAGGGTCATTTGTAAAAGAAGGTATTTTAGGTGCTGATTTTACCTTTACGACCCATTCAGATTTAACACACACCGTTGATTATTTACCCAAAAATCAAGCGCGAAAATTATATACTTATGCCAAAGAGCAATTGGATGTATTGAAAAATCCGAAAGCAGCTCCATTTGTAGAGGAAGTAAAATTGGAATCACCTGCCAATGATTTAATTGAGGAAGTTCAAACGGAAGAAGTAACCCATTTTGCAGAATTAATACCTTCTAATGATGGTATCCGCGATACCGAAGTAGAAGCTCCAATTTCGGAAGAAAAAGGATTGGCGCATTTATCACAAGATGAATTGTTTGGAAAACTTCAGAATTATAAAAAGTTGCTAGACAACGGATTAATTCTTCAAGGAGAATATGATAAATTGAAATCGGAGATTTTGAAATACTTGTAGTTTATCAAATTTTTCTTTTCATAAAAAAACCCCAAATAGTGTTTAACTTATTTGGGGTAGTGCATTAGATCAGAATTTTGGTTTAAAATTGTTTTATGACTTCATATATTCTATTAGCTATTTCATTCTTGCCTTTTTCACTTGTTACATATTCTCTATCATTATTATTTGATAAGTAACCAATCTCTAATGCTAAAGCAGGGCAATTAGAATTTTTAATGATAAATAGATTAGCATTATTTACTTCTCCTTTTTTTAGTTTTTCATTAGATATATTATCAATTAAACTATTTGCATTTTCTAAAGATTCCTTATAATAAATATTATCTTTTGATACATAAGCATGTAAGCCGTTTTTCTCTGCGTTATTCGATGAATTTATATGTAAAGAAATCAATAGATCTGGGTTGATTTTATTTATTGTTTTCAATCTTTCATTGAGTCCAATAAAACTATCATCCTCTCTAAGTAACACAATTTCAATTTCATCTTTTACATTTAAAAGTTTGATTTTTTTTGAAATACTTTCTACAATTTTACTTTCGATTTCATCGTTAATTTTTGCTCCATAATCTTTCCCTCCATGTCCAGCATCAATTACAATGATTTTTTTTCTTTTATAATCATTCACATAAATGTTATAACCATCTTTATCTTTCGAATACCATACAAGTGTATCAGCTTTAGTTTTTTGTATAATATCTTTTTTTATTGAAGTTTTGTAATTTACATATCCTATTTTAATTGTATCTCCTTTAAAATGTATATGGCTATTTTTTAAATTTTCATCAAAATAATCTTTTGTATAAAGTGTATATTGGTATTCTTGTGGAAAACGTTTTGAACGCGCATTTTTATGAACAAAACTATAAGTGTAATAGCTAAAATCAGTTCGTTTGTATTTCTTGATTTCTTCTTTCGTTTTTACTTTTCCATTTATCCAAACCGCCATATTTTTACTTTTCATTTTTTCAAATAATGGTTTAGGAATTTCTTTTTCAATCATCATTTCTGGGACAAAATCTAGATATTTTCTTCTATCTTCTAATGAAAGGTTTTCATAAAGTATTACTTCTTTTCTGTTGTTTTTCTCATCAAATAGATTTACATAAACACCGTTGTAATAACGATCTCTAATTTTGTCTTTATCCGTTATTTTGGAGTTTTTAGTGTCAGCTTTTACAGTGACTACTTTCTCTTGAGCTACAATTTCAATACAGAAAAAGTATATTAATCCAGTAAGGATTGGAATTATTGCCATTTTTTTAATAGTAGCAATTCTTTGCGATGTGCTTTTTGTCATCATAATTAATCGTTTTTTTGTTACTAAATAATTCAAATTACTGGCCAAGTAAATCGTTTGAATGTTACTGCTTTTTTGCAAAAGTAAATTTTGATAAAACGTAACATTGTTATAGGTTTTCACAATTTCTTCATCGGCAAGAAATTCGTGATTCAATTGAATAGCTTTTTTGTATAAAAAGAACAATGGATTGAACCAAAAAATTACTTTCAATAGTTCTATAAATAAAATATCTAAAGTATGTTTTTGATTTACGTGGACTAATTCATGTGTGTACAATTCGTCTTCAATATTTCTATTTTTGTAATCTTCAAAATTGATATAAATAAAGCTTAAAAAGGTATGTGGAATCGTTTTTTCATCGACTAAAACCAAATTGGCATTTTTATATTGTATATTAGGATTAGATTTTGATTTTAAAATTAACTTCAAACAATTTATTATAAATCTTACAATCAGTATTAAAGTTACAAACCAATATATTCCCCATAATATATAAGGCTTGTAATTTATAGTTTCTTGTAAAGGAATTACATTTTCTTTGACGGAATTTTCATTAAATATAATTGGAGTTGAATTAAGACTTATAGATTGTAAGTTTTCCACAACAGGAATAATTTCAATGATTTCAATAATTTCAAAGGTTATAAATGGAATTACTAATGAAATAACAATTGAACCCACAAGATAAAATCTATTGAATTGATGTATTTTTTCGCGTTCTAATACTAAATAATAGAAACTAAAAAAAATGGACAAACAAATTGTTGATTTGATTAAAAAGTCGATCATTTTTTCTTTTTTTGAAGTTCAACATCAATGATTTTTCTTAATTCTTGTAATTCTTTTTCGGTTAAATTTGTTGATGTGGTAAAGAACGATGCAAACTGCGAAGCCGAATCATTAAAGAAGTTTTTGATTAATCCGTTAACATGTTTTGAAAAATAATCTTCTTTTTTTACCAATGGGTAATATTCTCTCGAATTTCCAAATTCAGTATAAGACACAAAATTTTTATCTGTCATTCTTTTTAAAAGTGTAGCTGTAGTTGTTGGCGCAGGTTTTGGTTCTGGATAGGCTTCTAAAAGATCTTTCATAAAAGCTTTTTCTAACTTCCATAAATGTTCCATCAATTGTTCTTCCGTGTTTGATAATTGCATCATAATTATTCGATTTCAATTTCTGATATTAGTTCTCCGTTTTCGTATTTTTTTATTTTGATTAGTTTCCCATTTTCATCATATACAGACCAATCACCAAAATAAAACCAGTGAATGTCGTTTTCAACTTCGACTATTTTGGATTGTCCCTTTAATGCAATTTCTCCATTATCATGGTAATAAGTTACTAAACTAATATTGAATAGATATTTTTCTTTTTTATATTTTTTATTGTTCTTAAATGTTTTCCATGTTCTTACTTCATTACCTTTTTTATAAAATTCAACAAATTTATAGGCAACTTTATCAATTGTATCGTAAGAAATCCATTTTCCATGTCTTAAACCATTAATTTTTTTATTTGTCTTACAACTTAATAGACAAATAAAAATAAATACAGTACATAATTTAAGATATTTCATTAAAAATGTTTTTTTGCTCTACAAATGTAGAATAAAAAATCAATTCTACAAGTGTAGAATGAAATTTTAACAAAAAACCCTCACATTTCTGCGAGGGTTTCTATATTCTTAATACTTAATACTTTTGTCTTAATACTAGTATCTGTAATACTCAGGTTTGAATGGTCCTTGAACTTCTACACCAATATATTCTGCTTGTTCTGGGCGTAATGTTTCTAATTCCACACCTAATTTAGCTAAGTGTAACATTGCAACTTTTTCATCTAAATGTTTTGGTAACATATAAACGTCGTTGTTATATGCAGCACTATTGTTCCATAATTCAATTTGCGCTAAGGTTTGGTTGGTAAATGAGTTACTCATTACAAAACTTGGGTGACCTGTAGCACAACCTAGGTTTACTAAACGCCCTTCAGCTAAGATGATTATATCTTTTCCGTTTACGTTGTAAATATCCACTTGCGGTTTTACTTCAGATTTTGTGTGACCAAAGTTTTTATTCAACCAAGCCATATCGATTTCATTGTCAAAGTGTCCGATGTTACAAACAATCGTTTTATCTTTCATTTTCTCGAAGTGAGCACCTAAAACAATATCTTTATTTCCAGTGGTAGTAATGATAATATCAGCAGTTCCAATAACTGTATCTAATTTTTTCACTTCAAAACCGTCCATAGCTGCTTGTAAAGCACAAATAGGATCAATTTCTGTAACAGTTACAATAGAACCAGCTCCGCGGAATGAAGCAGCAGTTCCTTTTCCTACGTCACCATATCCACAAACGATAACTCTTTTTCCAGCCAACATAATATCGGTAGCTCTTCTCACAGCATCTACTGCCGATTCTTTACAACCGTATTTGTTATCAAATTTAGATTTAGTAACTGAATCATTCACGTTAATTGCTGGCATTGGTAATGTTCCAGCTTTTACTCTTTCATATAAACGGTGAACTCCAGTTGTAGTTTCTTCAGATAAACCTTTGATTCCAGCAACTAATTCTGGATAACGGTCGATAACCATGTTTGTTAAATCACCACCATCATCTAAAATCATGTTCAATGGTTGTCTGTCTTCACCAAAGAATAAAGTTTGCTCAATACACCAATCAAAATCTTCTTCATTCAAACCTTTCCAAGCATATACTTGAATTCCAGCAGCAGCAATTGCAGCAGCAGCCTGATCTTGCGTTGAGAAAATATTACAAGACGACCAAGTAACTTCTGCGCCCAAAGCAATCAAAGTTTCAATTAAAACTGCCGTTTGAATCGTCATGTGTAAACAACCTGCAATTCTAGCACCTTTTAAAGGTTGCGTTGCACCATATTCTGCACGTAAAGCCATTAACCCTGGCATTTCAGCTTCTGCTAATTCAATCTCTTTTCTTCCCCAAGCTGCAAGCGAAATATCCTTCACTTTATAAGCTACAAAAGGTAATGTTTGTGTACTCATCTATTATGTATATTTGTATGTTCTAAAATTAGAGCGCAAAATTACAAAATAACTTTTTATTTTATCAAAGATTTCTATTAATTTGTGAAATGTTTAGCTTTCTAATGATTTGAAAAACAACATAGTATAAATGCCATTATATAAAATTATAAAAATTAATGAAACGACTACGGCGTACTTTTGGCACATCACCGAAGACGTAACTTCATTATTTAGAGCAGTTTCGCTAAATGAATCATCTCGAAAACGATTGGATGGAATGAAGTCGGAGGCGCATCAAAAAGGGTTTTTGGCTGTTCGAATGTTGCTGCAATATATAGGATATTCAGATGAAGATTTAACTTATGATGCTGCCGGAAAACCGCATTTACAAGTTAAAAGACAAAAGTTAAAAGATAAAAGTAGTGAATCCGTCACCCATCACCCATCATCCATCACTCAACATATCTCCATT
>JAGOAL010000009.1 GCA_017983975.1 Flavobacterium sp. | reverse complement strand
CGAGCCTGCTGCTGCAGCTGTTGTAGTTGCTGCAGGTGGTGCTGGAGATGCTGGTGCTGCAGCTGAGCAATCAGAATTTACTGTAGTATTAAAAGAGGCTGGTGCTTCTAAATTAGGAGTTGTTAAAGCAGTTAAAGAATTAACTGGTTTAGGTCTTAAAGAAGCTAAAGATTTAGTTGATGCTGCTCCAACAAATGTAAAAGAAGGAGTTTCTAAAGATGAGGCTGAAGGTCTTAAGAAAGCTTTAGAAGAGGCTGGAGCTGTAGTTGAGTTAAAATAATATATACTCACAAATAAGCTAGGTTTAGGTCTTGAGAGTGTTCTCAAAGACCTAAACCATTTTGCGTATAGTAAATTTATATTTTTTGCAACACGCATTATATAGTAATCATTAACGAAGAAAGAAAATAAACTGAACTTTCCTGGTTTATTTTTAAAGATGTACTGATTATTAAAACAAAGGAAGTATGAATAATACAGTGTTTTTAACACAAAAATTACTTTTTTTAAATCAAAATTTTGTCCATTGATGATAACAAATCAGACTGAAAGATTAAATTTTGCTTCAACGAAAAACATTCCACAATATCCAGATTTTCTAGATATTCAAGTGAAATCGTTTAAAGATTTCTTCCAATTGGAAACGAAATCGGATGAAAGAGGCAACGAAGGACTGTATAATACCTTCATGGAAAACTTTCCAATTACGGATACGAGAAATCAATTCGTATTAGAGTTTCTAGACTATTTTATTGATCCACCAAGATATACTATTGAAGAGTGTATTGATAGAGGTTTAACGTATAGCGTTCCTCTTAAAGCTAGATTAAAACTATATTGTACTGACCCTGAACACGAAGATTTTGAAACAATTGTTCAAGATGTGTATTTAGGAACAATACCTTATATGACTCCTAGCGGTACCTTTGTAATCAATGGTGCTGAACGCGTAGTTGTATCGCAATTACATCGTTCTCCTGGTGTATTCTTTGGACAATCATTCCATGCAAATGGAACTAAATTGTATTCTGCAAGAATCATTCCTTTTAAAGGATCTTGGATAGAATTTGCTACCGATATCAATAACGTAATGTACGCTTATATCGATAGAAAGAAAAAATTACCTGTAACTACTTTATTCAGAGCAATCGGATTTGAAAGAGATAAAGATATCTTAGAAATTTTCGACCTTGCTGAAGAAATTAAAGTTTCTAAAACTGGTATTAAAAAATTCGCTGGAAGAAGACTTGCTGCACGTGTATTAAATACTTGGCATGAAGACTTCGTAGACGAAGATACTGGTGAAGTGGTTTCTATTGAACGTAACGAAATTATCTTAGATCGTGATACTATTCTTGATAAAGATAACATCGAAGAAATAATTGAAGCTGACGTAAAAACAATTCTTTTACATAAAGAGGATAATAATGCGGCAGATTATACAATTATTCATAATACGTTACAAAAAGACCCAACAAACTCTGAAAAAGAGGCTGTTGAACATATATATAGACAATTACGTAACGCGGAACCGCCTGATGAGGAAACGGCTCGTGGTATTATAGATAAATTATTCTTCTCTGACCAACGCTATAACTTAGGTGAAGTAGGTCGTTATAGAATGAACAAAAAATTAGGGTTAGATATCCCTATGGAAAAGCAAGTCTTAACCAAAGAAGATATCATCACTATTGTTAAATATTTGATCGAATTAATCAACTCAAAAGCTGAGATTGATGATATTGATCACTTATCAAACCGTCGTGTAAGAACTGTTGGAGAGCAATTATCAGCTCAGTTCGGAGTAGGTTTAGCTCGTATGGCTAGAACTATCCGTGAGAGAATGAACGTTCGTGATAACGAGGTGTTCACACCTATCGATTTGATCAATGCAAAAACATTATCATCGGTAATCAATTCATTCTTTGGAACCAATCAGTTGTCTCAGTTTATGGATCAAACCAATCCATTAGCAGAGATTACACACAAACGTCGTTTATCTGCCCTTGGACCTGGAGGTTTATCTAGAGAAAGAGCTGGTTTCGAGGTTCGTGACGTTCACTACACGCACTACGGAAGACTTTGTCCTATTGAAACACCTGAAGGGCCAAACATTGGTTTGATTTCTTCGTTAGGGGTTTATGCTAAAGTAAATGGAATGGGATTCATTGAAACGCCTTATCGTAAAGTTACGAATGGAGTAGTAGATTTAGAATCAACACCTGTTTATTTAAGTGCAGAAGAGGAAGAAGGTAAAATGATTGCGCAAGCAAACATTGAAATGGATGCAAAAGGTAAAATTACCGCTTCTAATGTAATTGCTCGTGAAGAAGGAGATTTCCCTGTGGTTGCTCCATCAGCTGTGCATTACACAGACGTTGCACCTAACCAAATTGCTTCGATTTCGGCATCGTTGATTCCGTTCTTAGAGCATGATGATGCGAACCGTGCCTTGATGGGATCAAACATGATGCGTCAAGCAGTTCCTTTATTACGTCCAGAAGCACCAATCGTAGGTACTGGTTTAGAAAGACAAGTGGCTTCAGATTCAAGAGTGTTAATTAATGCGGAAGGAAACGGAACTATAGAGTATGTTGATGCGAATATGATTACCATCAAATATGACAGAACCGACGAAGAGCGTATGGTTAGCTTTGAATCAGATGAAAAAACGTATCAGTTAATCAAATATAGAAAAACCAATCAAAGTACTTGTATCAACTTAAAACCTATCGTAAGAAAAGGTGATAGAGTTACTCAAGGTCAAGTATTATGTGAAGGTTATGCTACTCAAAACGGAGAATTAGCAATCGGTAGAAACTTAAAAGTAGCTTTCATGCCTTGGAAAGGGTATAACTTTGAGGATGCGATTGTAATTTCTGAAAAAGTAGTTCGTGATGATGTATTTACATCGTTACATATTGACGATTATACGTTAGAAGTTCGTGATACTAAACTAGGTAACGAAGAATTAACAAATGATATTCCAAACGTTTCTGAAGAAGCTACAAAAGATTTAGATGAAAACGGAATGATTAGAATTGGTGCCGAAGTTAAACCTGGCGATATTCTAATCGGAAAAATTACACCAAAAGGAGAATCAGATCCTACACCTGAAGAGAAATTGTTACGTGCAATCTTCGGTGATAAAGCAGGTGATGTTAAAGATGCTTCATTAAAAGCTTCTCCATCATTACACGGTGTGGTTTTAGATAAAAAATTATTTGCGAAAGCAGTAAAAGATAAGAGAAAACGTTCTAAAGATAAAGAAGACGTTGATAAATTAGAAACTGAATTTGAAGTTAAATTCAATGAATTAAGAGATAAATTAATTGAAAAATTATTTGTCATCATTGACGGAAAAACTTCGCAAGGCGTAATGAATGATTTAGGTGAAGAAGTATTGCCAAAAGGTAAAAAATTCACTAAAAAAATGTTACAAGGTGTTGAAGATTTTGCACACTTAACAAAAGGTCAGTGGTCAACAGATGAGCATACTAATGCTATGGTAAATGACTTAATTCACAACTACAAAATCAAATTAAATGATTTACAAGGTTGGTTAAGAAGAGAGAAATTCACCATTACTGTTGGAGATGAATTACCTTCAGGTATTTTAAAACTTGCTAAAGTTTACATTGCTAAGAAACGTAAATTAAAAGTAGGGGATAAAATGGCGGGTCGTCACGGTAACAAAGGTATTGTTGCTAAAATCGTTCGTCATGAAGATATGCCATTCTTAGAAGATGGAACACCAGTTGATATCGTATTGAATCCACTTGGGGTACCTTCTCGTATGAACATCGGTCAGATTTATGAAACGGTATTAGGATGGGCAGGTCAAAAATTAGGTAGAAAATTTGCTACCCCAATCTTTGACGGTGCAACTTTAGACCAAATCAACGCATTAACTGATGAAGCAGGAATTCCTCAATTCGGTCACACGTATCTTTATGATGGTGGTACTGGTGAGCGTTTCCATCAAGCAGCAACAGTTGGAGTAATCTATATGTTAAAATTAGGGCATATGGTTGATGATAAAATGCACGCACGTTCTATCGGACCATACTCGTTAATTACGCAACAACCTTTAGGAGGTAAAGCGCAATTTGGAGGTCAGCGTTTTGGAGAGATGGAGGTTTGGGCTCTTGAAGCTTATGGCGCATCAAGTACATTAAGAGAAATCTTAACAGTTAAATCAGATGACGTTATTGGTAGAGCAAAAACATACGAAGCTATCGTAAAAGGAGAAACTATGCCAGAACCAGGATTACCTGAATCATTCAATGTATTAATGCATGAATTGAAAGGTCTTGGGCTAGACATTAGATTAGAAGAATAAATTATAGAAAACAGTCACAGTCGCAGTTTGCAGTTTATATGCTGAAAACTGTGACTGAAAACTGATAAATCACAATAGAGTTTTTAGGATTTATACCCGTAAACCGTTCCGATTTTTTATAGAAATATAACTAGCACTTCAAGCTTAAATGCTGAAGTTTAGAGAAGTAAGCCGAGGTAGCGTTGAAGTCTAAAGTAACCCATTAGATGAAAACAAGAATCAATTTTAAATTGCAAATAAATCAATAGTAAAAACTATGATGAATAATAGAAATAGTAAAGACAAAAACCAAATCAAAAGGTTTAACAAAATCACGATAGGATTAGCTTCTCCAGAATCAATTTTAGGAGAATCTAGAGGTGAGGTTTTAAAACCAGAAACGATTAACTATCGTACACACAAACCAGAAAGAGATGGTCTTTTCTGTGAGCGTATTTTCGGACCTGTTAAAGATTACGAATGTGCTTGTGGAAAATATAAAAGAATTCGCTACAAAGGAATCGTTTGTGACCGATGTGGTGTGGAAGTAACTGAGAAAAAAGTACGTAGAGATAGAGTAGGACACATCAACTTGGTAGTGCCTATTGCTCATATTTGGTATTTTAGATCGTTACCAAACAAAATTGGCTATATTTTAGGCTTACCTTCTAAGAAATTAGATATGATTATTTACTACGAAAGATACGTAGTAATTCAGGCAGGTATCGCTACAAATGCCGATGGCGAAACTTTACAACGTTTAGATTTCCTTACAGAAGAAGAGTATTTAAATATTTTAGATACACTTCCAATGGAAAACCAATATTTAGACGATAATGATCCAAATAAATTCATCGCTAAAATGGGTGCTGAATGTATTATGGATTTATTAGCACGTACTAATTTAGATGAGTTATCATATGAATTGCGACACGCGGCTAACAACGAAACGTCTAAACAACGTAAAACGGAAGCCTTAAAACGTTTAAATGTTGTAGAATCGTTCCGTGAATCTAACCACAACAGAGAAAACCGTCCAGAATGGATGATTTTAAAAGTTATTCCGGTTATTCCGCCAGAATTACGTCCGTTAGTGCCATTAGATGGTGGTCGTTTTGCAACGTCAGATTTAAATGATTTATACCGTAGAGTAATCATCCGTAACAACCGTTTGAAAAGATTGATGGAGATCAAAGCTCCAGAAGTAATCTTACGTAACGAGAAACGTATGTTACAAGAATCGGTAGATTCATTATTTGATAACACCCGTAAAGCTTCTGCTGTTAAAACAGAATCAAACAGACCCTTAAAATCACTTTCAGATTCATTGAAAGGAAAACAAGGTCGTTTCCGTCAAAACTTATTAGGAAAACGTGTAGATTATTCGGCGCGTTCCGTAATTGTTGTTGGTCCAGAAATGAAATTGTTTGAATGTGGTTTGCCAAAAGATATGGCTGCTGAACTATACAAACCATTCGTTATTCGTAAGTTAATCGAAAGAGGAATCGTTAAAACAGTGAAGTCGGCTAAGAAAATTATCGACAAAAAAGAGCCTGTAGTATGGGATATTCTTGAAAATGTAATCAAAGGACATCCAGTATTATTAAACCGTGCTCCTACGTTACACCGTTTAGGTATTCAAGCATTCCAGCCAAAGTTAATTGAAGGAAAAGCAATCCAGTTACACCCATTAGTATGTACGGCATTCAACGCCGATTTCGATGGTGACCAGATGGCGGTTCACTTACCTTTAGGTCCGGAAGCTATTCTAGAAGCTCAATTATTAATGTTAGCTTCTCACAATATCTTGAATCCTGCTAATGGAGCTCCAATTACTGTACCTTCTCAGGACATGGTATTGGGTCTTTATTATATGACCAAAGAACGTTTGTCTACTCCAGAACATAAAATTTTAGGCGAAGGCTTAACGTTCTATTCTGCAGAAGAAGTAAATATTGCCTTGAACGAAGGAAAATTAGAGTTGAATGCTCGTGTGAAAGTACGTGCTAAAGATTTTAATGAAAACGGAGAATTAGTATACCAAATCATTCAAACTACTGCAGGTAGAGTATTATTTAATGAAGTAGTACCTCAAGCAGCAGGATATATCAATGAAGTATTGACTAAAAAATCATTACGTGATATCATTGGTAAAATTTTAGCGGTAACCGATGTTCCAACTACTGCAGCTTTCTTGGATAACATGAAAGACATGGGGTATAAGTTTGCCTTCCGTGGTGGTTTGTCGTTCTCATTAGGGGATATTCGTATTCCAGAACAAAAAACAAAATTAATTGCAGATGCTAGAGAGCAAGTTGAAGGTATCTCAATAAACTATAACATGGGTCTTATTACCAATAACGAACGTTACAACCAAGTTATTGATATCTGGACTTCAGCAAATGCACAATTGACTGAATTGGCAATGAAAAATATCCGTGAGGACCAACAAGGGTTCAACTCGGTATACATGATGCTTGATTCGGGTGCAAGGGGTTCTAAAGAACAAATTCGTCAGTTAACCGGTATGCGTGGTTTGATGGCTAAGCCTAAAAAATCAACCGCTGGTGGTGGTGAAATTATTGAAAACCCGATTCTTTCTAACTTTAAAGAAGGACTTTCGATCTTAGAATACTTTATTTCTACTCACGGTGCGCGTAAAGGTCTTGCCGATACCGCTCTTAAAACAGCCGATGCGGGTTACTTAACACGTCGTTTACATGATGTATCGCAAGATGTAATTGTGAACTCTGTAGATTGTGGTACGCTAAGAGGAATTGAAGTTTCTGCTTTAAAGAAAAACGAAGAAATCGTAGAAACTTTAGGGGAAAGAATCTTAGGTCGTGTGGCGTTACAAAATGTTGTTAATCCTTTAGATAATGAAGTATTAGCAGCTGCTGGAGAGCAAATCACAGAAGCTATCGTTAAGAAAATTGAAGCGTCTCCAATTGAAAAAGTGGAAGTACGTTCGCCATTAACTTGCGAGGCTACCAAAGGTATTTGTGCTAAATGTTACGGAAGAAACTTGGCAACAGGAAAAATGACGCAAAAAGGGGAAGCAGTTGGTGTTATTGCAGCACAATCAATTGGTGAGCCAGGTACACAGTTAACACTTCGTACGTTCCACGTTGGAGGGGTTGCAGGAGGTATCTCTGAAGAGTCTAGTATTGTAGCACGTTTTGGTGGTAAATTAGAAATCGAAGATTTAAAAACTGTTAAAGGAGAAGATACAGACGGAAACGCTGTGGATATCGTTATTTCTCGTTCAACGGAATTGAAATTGGTAGAGCCAAAAACAGGTATTGTATTAAATACACACTATATTCCTTACGGTTCAAGCATTTTTGTAAAAGACGGAGACGTTGTTGAAAAAGGTGCTACTATCTGTAAATGGGATCCATATAATGGGGTAATTATTTCAGAATTCACAGGAAAAGTTGCTTATGAAGATTTAGAACAAGGACAATCGTTCTTAGTTGAAATCGATGAGCAAACTGGTTTCCAAGAGAAAGTAATTTCAGAAGGAAGAAATAAAAAATTAGTTCCAACCTTATTGATTTATGGTAAAGACGGCGAATTAATTCGTTCGTACAACTTACCAGTTGGGGCCCACCTTATGGTAAATGATGGAGAGAAAATTAAAGCTGGTAAAATTTTAGTAAAAATTCCACGTCGTTCTTCTAAAACAGGAGATATTACAGGAGGTTTACCAAGAATTACCGAGTTGTTAGAAGCTCGTAATCCATCAAATCCAGCAGTGGTTTCTGAAATCGACGGGGTAGTTACTTTTGGAAAAATCAAAAGAGGTAACAGAGAAATCGCTATCGAGTCTAAATTTGGTGAAGTGAAGAAATATTTAGTTAAACTTTCGAACCAAATCTTAGTACAAGAAAACGACTATGTGAAAGCAGGTACGCCACTTTCAGATGGTGCGATTACACCAGAAGATATCTTAAGAATTCAAGGACCATCAGCTGTTCAACAGTATTTGGTAAATGAAATTCAGGAAGTATACCGTTTGCAAGGGGTAAAAATCAACGACAAACACTTTGAAGTGGTGATTCGTCAAATGATGCGTAAAGTAAGAATTGTGGATCCAGGAGATACCTTGTTCTTAGAAGATCAATTGGCACACACGAGTGATTTCCTTGTAGAAAACGATAAGTTATACGGAATGAAAGTGGTAGAAGAAGCGGGTGATTCTGAAAATTTAAAACCAGGTCAAATCATTTCTCCACGTCAGTTAAGAGATGAAAATTCGTTGTTAAAACGTAACGATCAAAACTTAGTGGTGGCGCGTGATGTTATTACAGCTACTGCTACTCCAGTACTTCAAGGTATTACGAGAGCATCGTTACAAACGAAATCATTCATTTCTGCGGCATCGTTCCAGGAAACAACTAAAGTATTAAACGAAGCAGCAGTTGCTGGTAAAGTTGATACCTTAGAAGGATTGAAAGAAAATGTAATCGTTGGACATAGAATCCCAGCCGGAACTGGTATGAGAGATTATGACAATATGATTGTAGGTTCTAAAGAAGAATACAACGAATTAGTTGCTGCTAAAGAAGAATTCAATTACTAAGCGTAGCGCTAATCCAATACTAAAAATGCCTAACAATTTATTTTGTTAGGCATTTTTTTTTAATCAAATGGATTTTGTATTATTGCATTAGTTGAAAGTGATAAGGTATAAGGGATTAGGGATAAGTAATAAGAGATAATAGACAATAGATTATAGATTATAGAATTTCTTATACGAACTTATATGTCTTATATGTTTAATAAATAAAACACCTAGTGCTCTTAGTGAATAATCCTAGTGCCCTTAGTGGTTAAATAACAAAAAAAAACAAAAACATGGAAAACAACAACCCACAAGGACAAATAAACATTGAACTAGACGAGCAAGTAGCCGAAGGTATCTACTCAAACCTAGCCATTATCAACCACTCCAACTCAGAGTTTGTAGTTGATTTTGTAACACTTATGCCGGGCGTGCCTAAAGCAAAAGTAAAATCCCGCATCATTTTAACGCCGCAACACGCAAAACGCTTTCTAAAAGCACTGCAGGAAAACATACACCGCTTTGAAGCGGCACACGGTAAAATTGAAGAAGGCGAGCAGCCGGCTATTCCTTTAAACTTTGGACCGGCTGGTCAAGCGTAACATAAAGAGATTTTATAGTGTAATTTTGTGATTGTCAATTTGATACGAATCAATTATTGAAATTGATTAATATTAACGATTTTATTGCATATAAATCAGTTGATAATCTTGTTTTTTTTTAGTTTGATAATAATTGCACTATTTTTCAAAAAAAAATAGAGTTTGCTATTGTTTTTTTGTTTTTATTAACTATTTTTAACGCCTGTTTAATAATTAATTTCCTAACCTATAATACCTAATTATGAAAAATAATTACATTTCTTTTGACATTGGTAGATTTACCTGGTTCAAAAATGGTTTCGGGATTTCTGGAGGCTTGCCCTCTGAATCTCGTTCTGTGGTCACGAAAACTTCGTGGATGTTAGCGTTTTTAATGCTGGTTACATTTTCTTTTGTTCAGCAAGTAAGCGCTAGTACATGTCCGAATGCAACCGTGATCTCACCAAGTTCATTGCCATTAAACAATGCAACTATTGTTTGTGGAACTACAAATGACATCACGTCTACAACGGTGGCTACTTCAGCTTTAACTGGAGGATGTTCAAGCACTCTGTACTACGGAGGTCTTGAATCTCTTTATAGTTTTACGCCGACTGCAACGGGTATGTATTCTTTAAGTATCAGTGGTCAAACTTATACTCAAATATCTGTCTTTAACGGGTGTCCTACTACGGCAGGAACAACCTGTGTTGCAGGTGTTGCGGATTCTTCTTCTGCAAAAAGTTTGACAATGAACTTAACTGCAGGTGTTACGTATTTTATTATGTTTGACACATGGCCAACGCCTAATAGTCCTTGTCCAGGAACATTTAGTTTGTTTCAATTGATACCTAACACAGCTACGGCTATTGCTACAGGTGGTTTATGGAGTAATCCAGCTACTTGGGGTGGAACTTTGCCCAATGCGGCGAGTTCAGTTGTAATTCCTGCTGGAGCGATCGTAACGGTTGATCAAGCGGCTACTGTTGTAAATGTTACTGTTGATGGGCTTTTACAATGGAACGCATCTTCTAATGCAATAACGGTAACTCAAGATTTTACCATCAATGCTACGGGAAGTTTGTTAGCATACAATACTGGTGGAACAGGTCAAACTATAAACATTGCCAGAAATTTTATCAATGATGGTTATGCTAATTTAGCTTTGGCTACTTTAAATTTTAACGGTTCAGGTTCTACGTTAAGTGGAGCAGGAGACTTTCAAGGAGGATATTACGGAATCATTCGTAACTTATATTTTCAAAATACAGGTAGTAATGCCATTACTACAGCCAATAATTTAATTGTAACGCAACAATTAAATCACTACGGTGGTTCGTTGAATACCAACGGAAAGTTAATTATAGACAATACGGCACAAGTATACGGTCAGTCGTTCAACAATCGTTTAGCGAGTGTTGCGGTAACTGGTATGGGATCTTTATATACAACAGCTCCAGTTGTTTTTGGAGCTGCGGTAACGCAATATGCTAGTGGATTAGCTGCTACATCTGCAACACGTTATGTGAGTGGAAGTAATGTGTATTTGTGTACAACTGCTGGAACATTTAATGGTACCGCACCTACGTCTACAGATTTACAAGCTACTTTTACAACAAGTGGTCCAACTTTATTATATATCGGAACTGTTGGTACAATTGGGACTAACCTTCCTTTTAATGGAACATTAAGTTTAACTACACAATATTTCCATGGAAATAATGTGTATCAAGCATTAGCTTCGGCTTCTATAACATCAGCTGCAAATATGCCAGTGCATACTTCAGGGGTGGTTAATAATTTACGTTACATTGGTACTGTTGCAAAAGTGTCTCCTAATTTCGATGCAGCTACAGGTACGGTAAGAAGTTTATCGATCTTACAAAGAGGATCAGGTTTTACAACGGCACCAGCTATTGCCTTTAGTGTGGGTAATGTTGGTGGAACGGGTTCAGGTGCTGCAGCGACTGCTGTCGTATTTACCTCGATTGCAGGTCCAACAAACAGTGCTTTCCAGAAAAGTGGAGGAGCGGCTACCATTACAGGTGGGTTAACCATCAATAATGATCAAGGAGCTAGTGTTTTAGCGCCAACTAACGAGCAATCCTCTTCGGGTGTGGGTAATGTTTATGCTACCAATGGTGGGGTGAATTATACCGTAGTACCACAAGTTGGTTTTTCATTGCCTACGGCATTGAATTTGGTAACCAATCCAGGTTCAGGGTATACAACTGCTCCAACAATCACCGTTACAGGTGGTAACTTGGTTACAGGTACGGCACTTACATCTGCTAACTTTACAATAACAGTAAATAACGGTACAATTGAGTCGGTTTATTTAACTGGGGGTACAGGTTTATATTCTACTTTACCAACACTTGCTTTTTCTTCGGGATCAGCAACGTTAGCGTTCCCAGCAAACTGTTTGCCAGCGGCAACTGCTAATATTGGAGCTAACGGACAATTGGTAAGTTTTACCATGACCAATGCAGGTTTTGGATATGTGGCTGCGCCAACTGTTGGTGTGGGGACTACAGGTACTTATACAACTGCAGCAAGTGGGCTTACCGCTCGTGTAGGGTTATATAACTTTACAACAAGTTTGTATGCACCAACAACTGTGGCTGTTCCACAAGGTGAGGATGCGGCAATTCCTGCCAATCGTAAATTGAATCAATTGAACCTTTTTGGTAATGCAAAAGGGATGAATATTACTTCCAACTTAACGATTTTTGGAAGTTCTACGCCTCTTGGATTAACGTCTAGTGATAATGGTGATGGGAATGTTTTGAACTTAGGAGGAAATAATTTATTGTTTACTTGGAATGGATACGGAGGAAGAACTTCTTCTTTTGGTACATATAATTCTTACATTAAAAACGGTTCCATGACCTTAACGGGTCGAGGAGGAAATAGTACTTTTAACTATCCATTCTCTGGAACATTTACATGGTATGCTGGAAGTACTCCAACAGCAGTAACATCAGGTTCTTCAGTTACGAAAGTAACAGTTTCTGATACAGCTGCTCCAACATCTGCAAATCCTGGTACAGGTATTGCAATTGGGTCTAGAGCTTTCAGAGTTCAGTATGCAGATATCGCAACGGGTGTTACACCAGTAACAGGATTAAATCCAAAAGTTACTTTAAATTATAATAGTCAAGATGCTTTAACTGGAACGCAAGATCAACTTTTTGTGTCTGAGTCTAGTGCATTAAATGGGCCATGGACTGTAAGAAGTGCAGCTACAGGAACAGGTGCTTTAGCAGCAACAGGTTCAAGAACAACAGCTACTGCTACGCCAGGTCCTATTGCTCCAACGAATAATCGTTTTTATGCATGGTCAAATTCTGCACCTCAAATTACTTCAGTAGCACCTTTAACATTGTGTGCTAATTCAGGTACTTTTACTATAACAGGTACTAATTTATCAGGGGTAACAGCGGTATCTATTGGTGGTACACCAGTAACTGCTTTCACTGTTGTATCTGATACTTCGATTACAGGTTATGCAGGTAACGGTACAACAGGTACAGTTTCTTTGGTTAAAAACGGTACAACCTTTACAGGTACAGATGTTATCACTGTAACACCATCACCTTCAGCTCCAAACGTTACACCAGCAAATGCTACTGTAAATTTAGGAGCAACTGTGAGCTTTACAGCGACTGGTGGTTCTACATTTGATTGGTATACCACTGCAACAGGTGGTACCTCTATCTTTACAGGTGCTACTTATTCTGCTGCTGTTTGTTCGTCTACAACGCTTTATGTAGCAGCAAATAATGGTTCATGTGAGGGTGCAAGAACTGCAGTAACTATTAATGTGAATGCAACGGTTATTACACCAAGTATTGCATCATTTTGTGGAACAGGTGGAGATACTGTATTAACAGTTACTCCAAATGATCCATCTATTACTTACACTTGGGATAGTGTTAGTGGTAGTCCAACACTTAGTGCAACTACTGGACAATCTATAACTGCTAATTTGTCAACTACTTCTGATATTAGAGTTATAGCTACAAAAGGGGCATGTTCATCAACTCAATATGTTTCAATTGGGGTGTATGATTTACCTACAGCTACTGTAACTACTACTGCTGATGGGGTTTGTCCTGGAACTAGTGCAACAATTGGCTCTGGATTAAGCGCAGGTAACTTTATTAGTTTGCCAATAACACCAAATTACATTTATCCTCCATCTAATGCAACTATATTAGCAACAGCTGGTGCAGCTGTAGTACCTCAAACATCAGTATCTTTAGATGATGGAGGATGGGGAGGAATTCCGGTTGGATTTAATTTTAATTTCTTTGGAACAAATTATTCAACTATTACTGTAGGTACAAATGGTACTGTTTTCTTTGGAACTACTCCAAATGTTAATGATTTTACTTTTACTACTTTACCAAGTACTTCAGAACCTTTTAATATGATTGCTGTTTTAGCAATGGATAATAATTTAAATAATTCAGGAGCTACATCAGGTGGAACAGTGAGTTATTGGACCGAGGGATTTGCGCCTAATAGAAGATTTGTTGTGAATTATCAAAATGTTCGTGAGCATGCAGCTACAAATACAAGTACTGCACAAGCTGTGTTCTATGAAACAACGGGTGTTATTGAAGTTCAAGTATTATCTTCTACAAACGTAAGTAGAAACAAATTAGTTGGGGTTAACAATGGAGATGGAACCATTGGGGTTTTAGCGTATGCTTCGGGTACAACTGCCTCTGCTACTAATCCAATCGCAAATCCGTTTGCATATCGTTTTACACCTCCAGCAAACTATAATACAACTTGGACAGCTACCGATGCCAATGGAACAACAACTATTGCTTCAGGAACAAATATTTTCTCACAATCTGTTTCTCCAGCGATTACAACTACGTATTCAATATCTTATACAAATTTAACAACAGGATGTACCAATGCTCCAGGTTCAGCTCAAAGGTTAATGACCGTATTGAACAATTTCCCACCAGCAAGTGTTTCTACAATTGCTACATCAAATTCAATTTGTTTTGGTGAATCAGTAGGATTAAGTTTAAGCTATACGGGTATTTTAGATGGTTTAGTGTTCCAATGGCAATCAAGTGTTGATAATGGTTCTACTTGGCAAGATATTGCATTGGCAACAGCTACTAGTTTAACAGTTACACCAACTGTTGCAACTAAATACCGTTGTAGAATGATTTCTTGTGGTGGAACACCTGGTTATTCTAGTGTTTCTTCAGTAGTGTTTACTAATGGTATTACAGGAACTTCACCAGCAACACGTTGTGGTACAGGTACGGCAACAATTAATGCTTTGGCAAACGCTGGTGCAGTTGTAAATTGGTATGCTGCTGCAACAGGTGGTACTTCATTAGGTACTGGTGTTACATTTACTACACCTTCAATTGCTGCAACAACAACTTTCTACGCTGCAGCAGAATCATCTGCTTCAGGTTTAGTTCAATTTGGAAATGGAACAACTACAAGTGGTGGAAGTTTATCTGCATTTAATAATTTTTGGGCAAGTGCAAAATACCAAATGATCTATACAGCAAGTGAACTTGCTACTATGGGATTAAGAGCAGGGTCTATTAATTCAATTGCTTATTTTGTTACGTCACTTGGTGATGCAGCCACTAATGCAAATTATACCGTTAAATTAGGTAATACAACGCAATCTTCATTTGCTAATACAACATTTACCACACCTGCTTTTACAACATGTTATGGTCCATCAACCTATACACATACAGCTAGTGGATGGCAAACAATTACTTTTAGTACACCATTTGTTTGGGACGGAGTTTCTAATATTATTATTGAAGTAAGCCATGATGGTGCGGATATGTTTGGAAGTGCTAATACTCAGTATACAGCAACAACTGATGATACCGTTTTATATACTTACAATGGGTCTGATTTCAATAATACTCTTTCTAAAAATAGATTTAATGTATTGTTCTCAGGTCAAGTAGCGTGTGCTTCTCCAAGAGTCCCTGTAACGGTTACTGTTACACCAGCTCCTGCTATTGCTTTAAGCAGTGCAAGTGCAGCAATTTGTAGCGGTGCATCAACTGCTGCAGTAACTATTGCTACAGGTGCATCAGATTACAATACGTATGCATGGTCTCCTGCAACAGGAGTAACTGGAAATAGTACTACAGGATGGATTTTCAATCCTACTGCAACTACTACCTATACTTTAACGGCTTCACAGTCGGCAGGTAGCCAATGTGCTAATACTACTACGTTTACAGTAAATGTAAATGATTTACCAACAGCCATTACAATTACACCAGCTAATCCATCAGCGTGTGTGGGTGTAGTATTGCCAATGACTGCAACAGGTGGTAATTTTAGTCAAAATGCGTTTGCACAACCAATGGAAGTATTGCCAACAAACTTTGTAGCAAGTGCTAATGCAACTGCAACACTTGATACAACGTATTTTGCTCAAGGAGCAGCTTCAGTATTGTTCAATGCGGGAACCAGTGCAAATGAAACGTATGAGTTGAATCAAAATATTGATTTATCAAGTGCTGCTAGTGCAGTAGTTACGTTCAAACACATTGCTGCAACAGAAGCAGGTTGGGATTATGGATATGTTGAATATTCTAATGATGGTGGAACTACATGGAACACTTTCACACCTGCAAATTATACAGGTACGGCTTCAGCTGCAATATTTAACGCGAATGTGAGATTTACAAATGCAAGTTATGCAGATTGGGATACAACATTTACTAGTTCTACATCTACTCCAGGAGTTGGTCCAGCTACTAGTTTATGGAAAACGGAATCGTTTACAGTTCCTACTTCTTCATTAACTAATCAGTTTAGAGTACGTTTCCGTTATACTACCGATACAAGTGTGAATTACTTTGGTTGGTTAATTGATGATGTAAAAGTTGTTAAAACACAAGGTAATATTACATGGTCTCCAGTGACTAACTTATATACAAATGCTGCTGCAACAGTTCCTTATACAGCTGGAACTTCTGCTTCAACAATATATGTGTTGCCAACTACTGTAGCGCCATTAACATATGTGGCTACTTCAACTAACGGAAGTTCAGGTTGTATTTCTACAGCTTCAATTACGGTAAGTGATGCTATTGCTCCAGTGGTAGTAACGCGTCCAGTAACGGTTCAATTGAATGCTGCGGGTACTGCAACAGTAACTGCTGCTCAAGTAAATAATGGTTCAACTGATAACTGTAGTGTTGCTACAATGACAGTTAGTCCTAATACATTTACATGTGCAAATGTGGGTCCAAATACAGTAACTTTAACTGTTACGGACGCTAGTGGAAATTCAACACCTGGTACAGCAGTTGTTACAGTTAGAGATCAAGTAGGTCCTACAGTGGTTACACAACCTGTTACGGTTCAATTAAGTTCTGCTGGTACTGCTAGTATTACTGCTGCTCAAGTTAATAATGGTTCTACTGATGCTTGTGGTATTGCTTCAATTTCAGTGAGTCCAAATACTTTTACTTGTGCTAACCTTGGAGCAAATACTGTTACTTTAACAGTAACTGATGTTAATGGAAATATATCTACAGGCACTGCTGTTGTAACTGTTGCAATAGATTTCACTACCGCACTTGATAATGATTTAGATGGTTCTCCAGATAATTGTGATCCTGATGATGATAATGATGGAGTTCTAGATACTAATGATAACTGTCAATTCCAATCAAATGCTAATCAAGCTGATAATGATGCTGATGGTTTAGGAGATGCTTGTGATAATGATGATGATAATGATGGTGTATTAGATGGATATGATAATTGTCAATTTACAGCTAATACAGGTCAAGAGGATATTGATAACGATGGTATGGGTGATATTTGTGATACAGTTGAAATTAATGTTTCTGAAGCTATCACTCCTGATGGAGATGGTGTAAATGATACTTGGTTTATCAATAATATTCAAAACTATCCGAACAATTCAGTTAAAGTTTATAACCGTTGGGGAGATTTAATCTTTAGCAGAAACAGTTACCAAAACGATTGGAATGGTTCGTATTCAAACAATGGAAGTAATACTCCAGATGCATCATCATACTACTATCAAATCGATTTAGATGGTAATGGATCAATAGATTACGATGGTTGGATTTATATCACCAAATAATTAAAGTAAAATTAATTTACAATGAAAAAACTTCAAAATATTGGCATAGCACTACTACTTTTTATAAGTAGTGGTGTGTTTGCTCAGCAAGAAAGTATTCTAGCTTTTTATAACAATCATTTAAATTTAGTGAATCCAGCTGCAGTTAGTGTAGATGGTGAAACTCAGTTTAGAACAAGTGTTAGACAACAGTGGACGGGTGTTAAAGATGCCCCACAAACGCAGGCAGCTTCATTTATGACGCCTTTAAATAAAAATTTATCTTTTGGTGTTTCAATTATTAGAGATGAAGTTTTTATCGAAAAACAAACATTTGTAACGGTTGACTTTTCATACAAAGTACAATTAAATGATGCTTTAGCTTTATTTATGGGTATAAAGGCAGGAGGTAATAATTATGAAGTAAACACCAATGGTTTAGAAACGTATAATTATGGTGTTATCGATCCAAGTTTACAACCAATTTCTAGATTCAATCCAAATATTGGTATTGGTTTTTACTTGAAACATAAAGATTATTTTATTTCCTTGTCTACACCAAAAATGTTAGATACTAAAAGAGCAAAAGAAGAGAATGGTTATGCAACAGCAGCAACTGATCAAGCTCATTATTACTTAGCAGCAGGTAGAACATTTGAAATTACGCCTTCATTTGATTTAGTACCATCGATTATGGTACGTTATGTAAATGGTGCTCCTTTCTCAACTGATTTTACTACAACAGCTAAATTTAATGATAGTTTTGATTTTGGTCTTACTTATAGAACAGATCGTTCTTTTGCAGGTTTAGCTAAAATTGACGTTAGTAAAAAATTGGCGTTAGGTTATGCTTATGAGTACAGCTTACGTAGCCAATTAGTTGGAAGGGCGAATGGTTCAAATGAATTCTTTCTTAGCTATAAATTCAACTAATTGTTAGAGACTGCTAATTAATTTAGCATAATAACTAATAAAAAAAGGGTCAATCTTTACGGTTTGACCCTTTTTGTTTTTATTTTTACATCATGAAATTGATTCAGATAAAAGCAGAACAACTACCTATTGTAATTGAATTAACCAAGAAGATTTGGCCAGTAGCTTATGGTGCAATTTTATCCAAAGCACAATTGGATTACATGATTAATCGATTTTATTCTGAAAATGCTTTATCTCAGTTAATGGATAAAGGGCATGTGTTTTATTTGGTACAGGATGAAAATGAGAACTTTGTAGGTTTTCTGTCCTATGAAATTAATAGTGCACCTCACAAAACAAAAATCCATAAAATTTATGTGTTGCCCGAAACACAAGGCACTGGTTTAGGTAGGCAGTTTTTTGAATTGGTAAAACATAAAGCCAAAGAAAATAATCAGAAAGCCATTTTCTTAAATGTGAATAAATACAATAGCGCGTTACGTTTTTATACTAAATTAGGTTTCAGTATCGTAAATGACGAGGTGATTGATATTGGTGAGGGCTATGTTATGGATGATTATGTGATGGAGATTGAAATTTAACGATTTCGTTCCCCATAATTTCGTTTCCCAGTAAACTTACTTTTATTGCTCGGTAAACTTGCTTCTTCGGTTTTGCTGGAAGGTTCAATAAGTTTATTTAATTCGGAAACTTCTGCATCGGTTAAGTTTCGGTATTTTCCTTCTGCAACGTCTAATGAAATATTAATAATACGAGTACGTTTTAAAGCCGTTACTTCATAATCTAAATATTCGCACATTCTACGAATTTGGCGATTCAATCCTTGCGTTAAAATTATTCGGAACACAAATTTACTAATTTGTTCTACTTTACATTTTTTAGTAATCGTTTCCAAAATAGGAATTCCATTAGACATTCGTTCAATAAATCGATCGGTAATTGGATGGTTTACGGTTACGATGTATTCTTTTTCGTGGTTATTTCTGGCACGAAGAATTTTGTTTACAATATCGCCATCGTTAGTCATAAAAATCAATCCTTCACTAGCTTTGTCTAAACGTCCAATTGGGAAAATTCGTTCAGGATAGTTGATGAAATCAATGATGTTATCTCTTACATCTAAATTAGTTGTGCATTCAATTCCGGCAGGTTTGTGGAAGGCTAAATAAATAGGTTTTTCATGGCGCTCTTGAATTAAATTTCCGTTTACTCTAACTTCATCACTTGGGGTTACTTTTGTGCCCATTTCTGGAACTTTTCCGTTAATGGTAACTCTTCCTTGCTCAATTAAACGATCGGCTTCTCTACGGGAACAAAATCCTGTTTCAGATAAAAATTTATTAATTCGCGTTGCATTTTCTTCCATGTTGCAAAGATAGGGTTTTTTAGTGATTTTTTTGTTACACAAAGTTTCTCAAAGTTTCCACAGAGTAACACAAAGTATCTTTATACGTTTTATAAAGTTAAATAATCTGTGTATCTCTTTTCGATACAGTTAAAGTCAAAAACTCTGCAAATCTCGGAGCAACAGCAATTTTGCCTATAAAATGTGAAACTTCTTTGTGACTTTGTGTCTTCGTGGCATTCCAAAAAAAAAGCCCTTTAAAAAAAGGACTTTCATTTATTTTTGGAATGGAATCAATTAAATGCTAGC
The DNA here is from genome assembly GCA_017983975.1 of Flavobacterium sp. Lineage (GTDB taxonomy): Bacteria > Bacteroidota > Bacteroidia > Flavobacteriales > Flavobacteriaceae > Flavobacterium. Next base: position 29,002 of record JAGOAL010000009.1, on the reverse strand, counting down.
AAATAATTTTTCCATTTTTTCTTTTTCTTCGTCAGCTAAAACACCGTCTACTAAAATTCTTCCACTGTGCTCGTCAGTAATGATTTTTTTACGAGCTGCGATTTCCATTTGCGTTTGTGGTGGAATAGTAAAGAACGATCCAGCTGAAGCACCACGCTCAATTGAAACCACGGCTAAACCATTTCTTACACTGTTTCTTATTCTGTCGTAAGCAGCTAATAAACGCTCTTCGCTTTTTCCTCTTAATTCAGTAGATTTATTAAATAAGAAATTTTCTTCTTTTTCGGTTTCAGCCATAATGTCGCTTAATTCCGCTTTTTTGTGAGTTAGATGCGTTGTTTTACCATCTAATTTTTCTTGAGTTTGAGCAATAACTTCTTTTCTGTGTTCAATTGAAGCCTTCATTTCTCTAATGTGTTTTTCAGCCAATTGAATTTCTAATTCCTGAAATTCCACTTCTTTTGTTAAAGAATTGAATTCTCTATTGTTGCGCACATTTTTTTGTTGCTCTAAATATTTTTTGATAGCTGCATTGTGAGCTTCAATGGCATTTTTCTTTTCTTTGATTTGCTCATCAATGGTTTCTAAATCGCTTTTTAACTTTTCAAGACGTGTAGAAAGTCCTGCTACTTCATCTTCTAAATCTTCTACTTCAAGAGGCAATTCTCCTCTAACATTTCTTATTTCGTCAATTTTAGAATCAACTAGTTGTAAAGCATAAAGGGCTCTTAACTTATCTTCTACGCTTATCTCTTTGATTGTTGCCATATTTAAAAGTACTTAACTGGATTTGTATTTTCTTCTGATAAAATAATTCCGCTTGAAAGCGAATTGGGTGCAAAATTAGTGATTTTTTCTTTAAGAAAATCAACTAAATAATTTTTTGTAAATCTTTCGCTTTCAAAGTGACCAATATCGGCTAAAAGTATCTGATTTTCAGCTTCATAAAACTGATGATATTTTAGATCAGCAGTAAGGTAAGCATCTGCCCCTGAGTGTATTGCGTTTTTAATAGCAAAACTGCCACTTCCTCCTAAAACAGCTACTTTTTTTATGGTTTTTCCAGTAAAAATGCTATGTCTTATACCTCCACATACCAACTTGTCTTTGACAAATTGTAAAAAATCAGTTTCCGAAAGCGCATTTTTTAGTTCGCCCACTCGGCCTAACCCAATATTTTGATGTGTATTTTCTAATGGGTAAATTTCATGAGCTACTTCTTCATAAACATGATTCGTAAAAAGCGCTTTCAGTATTTTGGCTTGCATATGCTTTTCAAAAGTCACTTCAATCTTAATTTCTTGTGTTTCAACAAATTCAAAGCGTTCGCCTATTTCAGGATTTGAATTTTCATTTCCCATATAAGTTCCTATGCCTTTGGACGAAAAACTACAATCTTCATAATTTCCTATTTTACCTGCACCAGCTTCAAATAAGGCATTTCGTAATTTTTCTGCATTTTCAGGAATGGTGTAGGTAACTAATTTTTGAATGAAGTTTTCTTTCGGAATTAAAATTTTAGAATCCAATATACCTAAGGCATCACAGAAAATTTTATTTACACCATTTGGATGATTATCTAAAGCCGTATGCACCGCATAAATAGCGATATCATTCTTAATCGCTTTAATTAGTGCTCGTTCTACATAATTCTTTCCAGTGATTTTTTTAATTCCCGAAAACAAAATAGGATGGAAGCAAACGACCAAATTACATTTTTTAGCAACGGCTTCATCAATAACGGATTCTAATGCATCATGACAAATTAATATTCCTGATATTTCTTGATTATTGTTTCCAACTAAAAGGCCTACATTGTCAAAATCTTCGGCATAGCTCAAAGGTGCCATTTCTTCAAGTATGGTAAGTATATGGGTGAGTTTCATTTTTCTACTTTTACTATCCAAAGATAAAAAAAGCAAATTGGATATAGTATGATTTACTAAGAAAATATATTTGCATGATTTTTGTATATTTGTAAAACAAAATATTTTATCATGACAACAATAACCATAAAAATAAACGAGCGATCAAAAAAAGGCAAAGCGTTCTTAGAATTTGCTAAAACTTTTATTGGTAATGATAAAGACATTAGTTTTGTTGAAACTGAAGATGAGAAAAGCCCTTACAATCCTGAGTTTGTTGCTGAAATATTGGAGCGTTCAAAAAATTTGAACAAAAAAAATCTTACCCGTTTAAATACTGATGATATATGGGGAAGTATTTTGTAGATTTTGAACCAAAAGCAAAAGAAGAAATCAAAGCACACCTTAAATCAGGTAATAAAGCCAATATAAAGAAACTTGAAAAAATTCTAGTAGAATTAGAGCAAACACCATTTGAAGGAATTGGAAATCCGGAACCTTTAAAATATGAACTTTCTGGTTTTTGGTCTCGTAAAATAAATCAAAAAGACAGAATGATCTATAAAGTTGAGGAAGATATCGTAACGGTTTTTGTAATTTCTGCAATGGGACATTATTCTGATAAATAACGTATGAATTTCCTACGAAAAATACTTTTTCCATTTGCCTTTTTATATTGGCTCATTACATTTATCCGAAATTGGCTCTATGATATAGGTGTATTCAAAAGTTATTCTTTTGATGTGCCAATAATTGCCGTGGGGAATTTAAGTGTGGGCGGTACCGGAAAAACCCCGCAAATAGAGTATTTAATTCGCTTACTTTCTGAAAAGTATCGTGTGGCCGTTTTAAGTCGGGGCTATAAACGCTTATCAAAAGGATTTGTTTTAGCAGATGATCAAGCTACTGCAAACTCAATAGGAGATGAGCCTTTTCAGTTTTATTCGAAATTTCCAACTATTCAAGTTGCAGTAGATGCCAATAGAAAAAAGGGTATTGAAAAGCTATTGCAACTTCAAAATAAACCCGAAGTAATTTTATTGGATGATGCATTTCAGCATAGAAAAGTTAAAGCAGGATTTTACATTTTGCTTACCGCATATGATGATTTATTTTGTGACGATTTTATTTTGCCTTTCGGAAATTTAAGAGAATCGGCTCTTGGAAAAAAAAGAGCAGACATGATAATTATCACTAAATGTCCGCAAGATTTATCGGAACTTGCACAACAGAATATAAAAGAAAAGTTACAGGTTAAACAGCCGGTTTATTTTACCACGATTCAATATGATGATTGTGTTTATGGTAATAAAAATAGTATGCATGTCGAAACTTTAAAATCAGAAAGTAAGTTGTTAATTGCTGGAATTGCAAAGCCAAAATTATTTTTTGATTTTCTTAAGAGTGATACAGATGAGACGTTAGTGTTTCCAGATCATCATCCATTTTCAAAGCAAGATTGTGAACAAATTTCAGCAAAAGCTAAGGGAAGAAAAATTATTACAACAGAAAAAGATTTTGTTCGATTAAATGGATTGTTGCCCAATGCACAACTATATTATTTACCAATAAAAGCTGTTTTTTTAAATACAAATTTCGATAAAGCGATAGAGAATTATGTGGGAAAAAGTACAAGAAACAGTTAGTTTTATTAAGGATAAAACAAATTTCACTCCTGAATTTGGGGTGATATTAGGTTCGGGTTTAGGAGATTTTACTAACGATATTTCTATAGAGCATATATTGCCTTATACTGAAATTCCAAATTTCCCGATTTCAACGGTTCAAGGACACAAAGGTGCTTTAGTGTTTGGTACCATAGAAGGGAAAAAAGTGGTTGCTATGCAAGGCCGTTTTCATTTTTATGAGGGCTATGACATGAAACAAGTTACCTTTCCGGTTCGAGTGATGAAATTTTTAGGCATACAAAAACTAATTGTATCTAACGCTTCAGGTGGAGTTAATCCTGCATATAAAGTGGGTGATATTGTGGTAATTACAGATCACATTAACATGTTGCCAGAACATCCGCTTCGAGGTCAGAATGATGAGCGTTTTGGGCCTAGATTTGTAAATATGAGCGAACCATATTCTACGGAATTGATTAATAAAGCATTGGAACTAGCCAATCAATTGAAAATTGACTTGAAAACTGGCGTTTATTTAGCGCTACAAGGGCCAACGTTTGAAACACTAGCCGAATATAAAATGGTCAAAGCTATTGGTGCCGATTGCGTGGGGATGTCTACCGTTCCTGAAGTAATTGTTGCCCGTCATATGGATTTAGATTGTTTTGGAATTTCGGTAATTACCGATATGGGTGACGAAGAAAATATTGAGGAAGTAAATCACGAAGAAGTTTTGGAAGCTGCCAAAAAAGCCGAACCTAATGTTCGTAAATTAATAAAAAACTTGATTATTCATTCTTAGCCAAATACTCTAAAACAACCGAATAAAAATGATCGGGTTCAAATGGTTTTGTAATTACTTCATTCATTCCAAACGATAATAATGTTTCTTTATTTTCGTTCAATGAAATGGCTGTTAGGGCTATAATAGGTGTTTTATTATCAAATGTTCTTATGGTAGTTGTGGCTTCCGTTCCGCTCATGCCAGGTAAATGCACATCCATCAAAATTAGATCATATTGATTCGTTTTTACATTTTCTAGAGCTTCTTCACCGCTGTCAACAATTACGCATGAAATACCTTTGTTTTCTAACATTTTTTGGGTAATCATTTGGTTTATTTTATTGTCTTCCACCAATAGAATTACTTTTTTATTTATGTTAGTAATAGTTGTAATTGGAGTTGATTTCAACGCCTCTTTTTGTCCTTTATCGAAAAGCAATTCAAATGTAAATGTACTTCCTTTTCCACTTTCGCTTGACAAATGAATAGTGCTGTCCATTAATTCCAAAATTTTCTTTACAATTGAAAGTCCCAATCCTGTGCCACCATAGGTTCTGTTTATTTCTACTGAACCTTGGCTAAAACTATCAAAAATAGCCTCTTGTTTTTCTAGAGGTATGCCTATGCCGTTATCTTTAATTTCAAAATGTAATTTTATAGTTTCATCACTTTCTTCTATGTTCTTAATCGTAAACCAAACATCTCCGTTTTTACTAAATTTAATCGCATTGTTTAGTAAATTAATGACGATTTGAGAAAGTTTTGTAGGATCGCCTTTTAGATATTCGGAAATACTAGAATCAATTGTTAGATGACATTTTGTGTTGTTTTCCTGAATGAATTCGTTAAAAGAAGTGGTAATATTTTCAATCAATTCTTTCAGGTTGAAATTGATTTTTTCGACTTGAATTTTATCCGATTCTAATCGGTTAATTTCTAAAATATCATTGATAAAATTCAATAAGTAGCTACCTGAAAATTCTAACGATTTTAAATAGTTAAGTTGGCTAGCTTTTGGTTTTTCTTGCAATAATAAATAGGTTATACCATTTATGGCATTCAATGGTGTTCTTAATTCATGACTAACCGTTGATAAAAATTCGGCTCTTGCTTTTGAAGCCTGTTCAGCTTTTTCTTTTTCAATAGTTAGTTCTTTATTTTTTTCTTCTAAAAGTTTATTTGAGGTAATTCTAATTTTGTTGTTTTTGTAAAGTGAAAAACTTAATAGTGATAAAATTGAAATTAATGCAATACTCAACACAAAGATTAATTTAGAAAAGCGTAGTGTTTTTTGTTGGCTTTTTTTCTCTTTATCTAATTGTTCTATTTTTTTTAATTGCTCATCAAATTGCGTTTTATCCACCATATTTTCAGAAGCATTTGAATAAAAATGAGTGGTTATTGAATCGGTTATGCGAGAATATTTTTTCAAAAACACCAATGATTGTTTTGGATTATTGGCTTTTTCATAAGCAACGCTCAACTGTTTAAAAATTCTTTTGCTAATATTAAAATCCGTTTTATTGTTTGAATTAGAGCTATTGGCTAAGTTGTAATAATCAATGGCAGAAGTAAATTTGCCTTTCGCTATTTCAATTTCACCCAATTGAAAATAAGCTTCTGTTTTAGTTGTTGCAAAAGTATCATCAGAAATGTTTTCAATTACCGATTTTAATATTTCTGAAGCAATTGCATATTCCTTTTTTTCTTTCTTGATAATTCCTCTTTGCAAATTAATAAGTTCAATTGCTTCAAGAATATTAAGTTGCTCATAGAGTGTTTTTGCTTTTTCAAAATATATTTCTGCAACCGCAATCTTATTTTTTTTTAGGTAACATTTTCCTAAACCATAATAAGCAAGTGCTAAATTTGTAGTAGGTTTTTTTTTGTCAAAAACGTTTATGGCTCTAATATAATTATCTATAGAAAGGTCATTTTTTTCAATGTCATAATAAAGGGTTGCAAGTTGAAGATATGCATTGCCCAATTTTACTTTTTGCTTATTTTTTTTTGCTAGTGAAATAGCTTTTTCAGTAAATAAAAGAGCTTTACTAATTGATTTTTTTTCCTCTTTATTGAATAAGCCAATTTCTAAATAATAATCAGTACTATCATTGATTTTTGCAACTTCTTTGTATACCGATTGTGAGTAACTTAATGAAGATACTAGTAGAAATAATATTGCAAATTGCTTAATCAAATTGGATAGAAATTATTTTTTAACCCTGCAATTTAAGTGATTTGTGGTTAAAAAAAAAGTTTATTTTTTGGATACGAATGAAATTAGATCAATGACTCTAGATGAATAGCCAATTTCATTATCATACCAACCGACGATTTTTACCATTTTATCGATTACTGAAGTTAATTGAGCATCAAAAACACATGAATTTTGATTGCCTATAACATCTACCGAAACAATTGGATCTTCGGTATACTCTAAAATTCCTTTTAAATTGGTTTCAGCTGCTTTTTTAAACGCTAGATTGATTTCATCTATTGAAACCTCTCGTTTTACATTAAAAGTAATATCGGTTAGTGAACCATCGGCAACAGGAACTCTAATGCCACAACCCCCAATTTTTCTTTCTAATTCTGGAAATATTTTGGTCAATGCTTTTGCAGCTCCCGTGGTTGTAGGAACTATAGATTGTGCAGCGCCACGTGCTCTTCGCAAATCTTTATGTGGTTGATCGTGTAAACTTTGATCTGTGGTGTAGGAGTGAACTGTTGTGATATATGCTTGTTCAATACCACACAATTCTTGAATGATTTTAAGCATCGGCGCTGCGTTATTTGTAGTGCAGCTTGCGTTGGAAATTATGGTTTCCGAACCATCTAAAATATGTTCGTTTACTCCTAAAACAACTGTTTTTATTTGCTCAACTTCAGAAGGTGCAGAAAGAATTACTTTTTTTGCCCCCGCTAAAATGTGTTGGTTTATATCATCAAACGTTTTGAATTTTCCAGTACATTCAATAACAACATCAATATTTAATGATTTCCAATCTAAGTTTTCAATCTTACTTTCGTGAAAAAATAAATAGTTATTTTGATTAATAGTTATTGAATCATCTGAAAAAGAAACAGATTCCTGTAAAACACCATGAATGCTATCATACTTAACCAAATGTGCCATTGTTTTAGTATCGGCAATATCATTGATGGCTACCACTTCAATTGTAGGATGATTCAAAAGCAATCGGAAAACATTTCGTCCAATTCTTCCAAAACCATTAATAGCAATTCGTGTTTTCATTATTTAGTTTAAAAGTTTAGGTGTTTAAAAGTTTAAAAGGAAATAAAGTTAATTGGTTTTTCGAACCTTTTAAACTGATAACCTTCTAACCTCATAACCTTTTTAATGAATATGTTTTTCGGCATGATAAGATGAACGCACCAAAGCGCCACTTTCTACATGTCTAAAACCCAATTCTTTTCCTATTTGTTCATATTTTGCAAATTGTTCTGGCGTAATGAATTCTTTAACAGGTAAATGTTTTTTACTCGGTTGTAAGTATTGACCAATGGTTACAATATCTACTTTCGCATCCGCTAAATCGTGTAAAACTTGAATTACTTCTTCCTCGGTTTCACCCAAACCTAGCATAATGCCCGATTTTGTTCTTTTAATGCCTTGTTCTTTCAAATAACGCAACACTTCTAAACTTTTTTCATATTTAGCTTGAATACGCACTTCACGAGTCAAACGTTTTACAGTTTCCATGTTGTGCGAAACTACTTCAGGTGCCACTTCAATAATACGATCTAAATTTCTGGTATTTCCTTGAAAATCTGGAATTAGTGTTTCTAAAGTTGTGTTTGGATTCATTCGGCGAATGGCTTTCACAGTTTCAGCCCAAATAATCGAACCCATATCTTTTAAATCATCACGATCCACACTCGTAATTACAGCATGTTTGATGTTCATAATTTTGATAGAACGCGCTACTTTTTCAGGTTCGTCCCAATCTACTGTTTCAGGTCGACCCGTTTTCACCCCACAAAAGCCACACGAACGCGTACAGATATTTCCTAAAATCATAAACGTTGCGGTTCCTTCGCCCCAACATTCACCCATATTTGGGCAACTTCCAGAGGTACAAATCGTGTTTAATTTGTATTTATCTACTAAACCACGAAGTTCGGTATATTTTTGACCGGTAGGCAATTTTACGCGCAACCATTTTGGTTTGGGTACGGGTGGCGTTATCGATTCTAAAACAGTGTTCATATTCCAACAATTTGAAGCACAAAGATACAATATCAAATTTAGAATTTTGAAGTATGAATTTAGAAAATAATTAGATTAATATAGTTTTATGATTTGTTTGATTGAATTGAATTAAAAAAGCTACCTAAGTAGCTTCTTTAATTATTCAGGACGAATGATTATTGGTAATGTAAATGATGTTCTGACTGGGTTTCCGTTTTTTATACCAGGTTCCCACTTTGTTTTTAAAGATTTTAAGACTCTAATGGCTTCTTTATCTAATCCATAACCTGGATTTTGAAGTACTTTAATATCTGTTAATGTGCCATTTTTTTCAATTACAAAATATACAATAATGCGTATTGGTTGAGATGAATCGGTTTCAGGTTTTTCAAATCTATTCCCAACAAATTGATAAAATTTTTCAATTCCTCCTGGATATTCAGGTTGTTTGTCTAGTACACCTGGTACAAAAGGTTTATTTGTTGGTGTTGTATTTATTAAAGTGCCAATGCTAGTTCCGCTAGTGTTTCCTATATTAATTTCAGTTCCAGTTCCTGCTGTATTGCTTGAAGGTGCTGCTAAAGCCGAATTGGTAAGGTTGCTTTCTGGTTTTATTTCTGTTTTAGGAACAATACTCGCATTATTTAAGCTAGGAACTGATTTTGAAGTTTTCGGTGCTGTTTCTGCTGGCTGAGTTTCTTCAATTGGTAATTCTTTTTTAAAATTAACTGTTGTTAGTTCAATTATAGTATCTAAATTTTCAGTAATCGTTGGAATATTTTTCGATGTTAATTTATTGAAAATTATAAATACGCTCACAAATGCGCTTAAAAATACAACTGCACTAAATAATGCTTTTATTGTAGTTTTGTCGCTGTCTTTTCTTAATTGATAAGCACCATACTCTTTGTTTCGGCCTTCAAAAACCAAATCAATCCACTTTTTTTCGAAAATACTTACACTTCTCATAATTTCTAATTTTTAATTGTTAAGTAAAAATGTTTCATTATTAGATATTTGTTATCCTTTTAACAAATAACGTGAAGAGTATTTATTATATTGTGTTATTGTTTAAAAAAAATGAATTTACTTTTTTTGGATTATCTCCGCTAATAGTTTCTTAGCTCGAAGTAGTTTTATTTTGATGTTATTTAGCGGTTCATCAATTTGTTCAGCCATTTCTTGATAGGTCATTTCTTGAAAATAACGCATTTGAATTACTTCCTGATAGGCAGGTTTCAATTGTTTGATGTATTGCAATAGTTGCGCTAAATTTTGTTCAATAATTAATTCGTCTTCGGCAGAATTTGAATCGTCAGCAACATTGTATGCTTGGCGATCATCTTCATCATTAATTTCTATAAACAGCGATGATTTTTTCTTTCGAAGCAAGTCAATATGAACATTTTTTGCGATCGCTATTAGCCATGTATTAAAACCATATTCTGGATTATAAGTAGCAATTTTGTCAAAAGCTTTTGCAAAAGTTTCTATGACAATATCTTCGGTATCGGTTTCGTTTTCAGTACGTTTCAACATAAAACCATACACTTCGTTCCAGAAAAAATCCAACAAAAAAGTGAAAGCTACTTGGTCTCCCTTTTTAGCTTTTTCAATGTTTTTTTGAATTAGGACTGAGTTTACTTCCAATGGACGGGTTTTGAAAAGATGTTTTTAATAAAAACGATAACTTGTGTAAAAATAAGAATTAATTCAATTATTGGATACCAATACATGACATCTTTTTCTTTCAACTTTGCTGCCGAATAGCCTAAAGTAATCCAACTGAATAGATATCTAAAACCAATAATACTTGTAATTATGATCCATTGGTACTGAAAAGCTAATAAAAGAATGGCTAGTATAAAAAAACTTACTTGTGAAAACAAAAAGAATCCCAACTGAAATTGATCAAATCTTTTGTAAAATTTTGCTGTTGCTGCATTTCTTCTCTTTTGGGATAACCAGTCTTTAAAAGTAGTTTTAGGTGCTGTTTGCGTAAAGCTTTCTGGACTAAATAATATTTCGGTGTTTGCAGTTGTTGCGGCTTGGTTTATGAATAAATCGTCATCTCCTGATCGTATCTTCATGTGGTCCATGAATCCTCTTACATTGAAAAATTCTGATTTTTTATAGGCTAAATTTCGACCCACACCCATATATGGTTTTCCTAATTTTGCCCAAGAAAAATATTGCGTTACATTTACTACAGCATCAAAACGAATGATTTTGTTTAAAAACGAATTTTTAACTTTTTCATAAGCGCCATAGCCTAACACAATGGTTTTCTCTTTTGTAAATTGACTGGAAATTTGAAGTAACCAATCATTTGAAACCGGATAACAATCAGCATCAGTAAATACTAAATATTCATTTTTTGCAGCTTTTATTCCTAATGTTAATGCAAATTTTTTATTTCCCCAAAATGCTTCGTTATTTTGAACTTTAACGAGTTTTACATTGGCATATTCTTTTTCATAAGCTTCAAAAAGTTCTAAAGTATCGTCGCTAGAAGCATCATCAATTAATACAATTTCATAATCTGGATAATTTTGAGCCGCAATCAATGGAAAATATTTTTTTATATTTTCTTCTTCGTTTTTTGCGCAAATAATGATAGAAATTGGAAGTTTTTTAGGTTGAATGGTTTGTTTTTTAGCAAATGAAAATCGGCCAAAAATAAACACATAATACACTAATTGAATTAATGTAATGCCAATAAAAACAAGTAACAAAATGAATAGCATAGAATAATGGGTATCGGTTTTTTAATATTCGACAAAGGTAAATAATAAAAAGAAATTGGGCAATTAAATAATATTCACTTCTGCTTCAATTTCTATCCCAAATTGCGTTACTATTGTTTCTTGAATATTTCTGGAAAGTGCTACAATTTCGGCACCCGATGCGGTTCCATAATTGACCAAAACCAACGCTTGATTTTTATGCACACCAGCATCTCCAAAACGCTTTCCTTTGAATCCTGCTTGTTCAATTAACCAGCCAGCCGGAACTTTTACATGGGTTTCAGAAACAACATAATGCGGCATTTCAGGATGAAGTGCTTTTGCTTTTTCATATATTTCATTGGAAACAATAGGGTTTTTAAAAAAACTTCCGCTGTTGCCTAATTCTTTTGGGTCGGGCAATTTACTTTGACGAATGGCAATTACAGCATTGCTAACCTCTTTTAATGTTGGGTTTTGTATGTTTTGTTTTTGTAATTCGGTTTCAATTGCGCCATAAGTTGTTGATACATTATGGTTTCTTTTTGATAATTTAAAGCTTACCGAAGTGATGATATAGTGATCTTTTAATTCATTTTTAAAAACACTTTCTCGATATTCAAATTTGCATTGTGCATTAGTAAATGTTTCAATTGCAAATGTTTTTTTGTTAAGTGCTTCACAAGAAAACATCGTGTCTTTAATCTCAACACCATAGGCACCAATGTTTTGAATAGGGGTTGTGCCAACATTTCCAGGTATTAACGATAAATTTTCAATTCCACCAAAATTTTGATCGATGCACCAAAGCACAAATTCATGCCAATTTTCGCCAGCTTGCGCTTTTACAATGGCAAAATCATCATTTTCTTCAACGATTTCTCTTCCTTTTAAATTAATGTGAACTACTAATTTTTGAATATCCTGAGTTAAAAGCATATTACTTCCGCCTCCCAAGATGAAAATTTCGTTATTTTGTGAAAGGATGTCTTTCAATTCTTCAACTGAAGTAACCGAAATAAAAGCAATTGCTTTAGCTTCAATTCCGAAAGTGTTGTAATTTTTTAACGAGAAATTAGTTTGAATATTCATGTGAATAATTTTTTTCAAATGTAGTGTATCTAGTATAAATTCCAAAAGTCAAATTTCAAACTTCTAAAATTGCTAATCTTCAATCAAAAACATTTTATAGGATTGATGCGTTTCTTTAATAATTAATTCTGTTCGTTCTGCATGTGTGTCCGAAATAAAAATTTGACCAAAAACGGCATCATTTACCATGGTAACTATTTTTTGAACTCGGGTTTCATCCAGTTTATCAAAGATATCATCAAAAAGTAAAATAGGTAATTCACCACTTTGTTTTTTCATGAATTCAAATTGGGCAAGTTTCAGTGCAATAAGAAATGATTTTTGCTGACCTTGTGAGCCAAATTTCTTAATCGGGAAACCACCAATTTCAAATATTAAATCGTCTTTATGAATTCCAGCGCTGGTATATTGAATAATTCGGTCTTTTTGTAAATTATCTTCTAAAAGTGAAAGTAATTTTTTTTCGAATAATTGACTTTCATATTTTAAGGCAACTTTTTCATTTCTTCCCGAAATATTGGCATGGTGTTTTTCAAATATGGGAACAAATTCCGCCAAAAAATGTTTTCTTTTTTCAAAAATAAGTTGCCCAGAACTACTTAATTGCTCATTATAAATAGATAAGTTATCTGCGTCAAATATTTGATTAACTGCAAAATATTTCAGCAAAGCATTACGTTGCGAAAGTGTTTTTTGGTATTGAATTAATAGTTGTAGATAGGAGGAGTCAAGTGTAGCAATTACGCTGTCGATAAATTTTCTTCGGGTTTCACTTCCTTCTACAATTAAATCAGCGTCTGAAGGCGAAATAATGACCAAAGGAATTAATCCAAGATGTTCCGAAAGTTTATCGTACACTTTCCCGTTTCGTTTGACGGTTTTTTTCTGACCTTTTTTTAAACTACAAACAATTTTTTCTTCTTTGTTGTTTTTGTCAAGCAGACCATCTATTACAAAATATTCTTCACCGTGTTTGATATTTTGTATGGCTAACGGATTAAAATAACTTTTTCCGTAGGCTAAGTGGTATATAGCGTCTAAAATATTAGTTTTTCCAACTCCATTTTTTCCCACGAAACAATTGATTTTAGCGTCAAATTCAAATTCAATTTGGGCTAAATTTTTATAGTTAAGAAGTGATAATTGTTTTAAAAACACTATATTGGTACTTTAAATTAGGTCTAAAAATAAGTTATTTTGCAAAAGTAAATTGAATTATGTAAAAATATCTACAAAAATGGTTTTTAATTTTAATAAAAATTATATTTTTGCACCTCATTAAATTTAATATAAATGGCAACATATAACAAAAGAGGGTACAAAGCACCAAAACCTGAGGAAGCTAAAGTTGAAAATGAGTTTGAAGAAGTAGTAGATGTAAGTGATAGTACTACGGCTGAGGTTTTTAATACTTTAGATGCAACAGCTTCAAGAACTGAAGACTGGGTTGCTAGAAACCAAAAATTAATTTTAGGTGTAGTTGGTGTTATTGCAATTGCAACTCTAGGATATGTTTTATACAATAAATTTATTGTAGAGCCTAAAGAAGATAAAGCAACGAATGAAATTTTTCAATCGCAACAATATTTTCAACAAGCGGTTGATGCTACTACTAAACCAGATTCTTTATATAATTTAGCACTTAAAGGTGGTGAAGGAAAATTAGGATTTGTGGGTATTGCAGAAGAATATGCAGGAACCGATGCAGGAAACCTAGCTAATTATTATGCAGGTATGTCATATTTAAATATTGGTGATTATAAAAAAGCCATTTCTTATTTAGAAAATTTCAAATCAGAAGATGCTATTTTAAAACCTTTAGCAATTGGAGCAATTGGTGACGCTTTATCTGAAACTAATAAAATGGATGATGCTATTTCACAATACAAAAAAGCGGCAGAAGCAGCAGAAAACGATTTCACTACGCCACGCTTTTTATTCAAAGCTGCGCAATTGTTAGTTGTATCTGGTAAAAAAGCTGAAGCGAATAAGTTATTTGTTGAAATTAAAGAAAAATATGAAACTTCTAAAGAAGGAATGAATATTGATGCATATATTGCGATGACTGAATAGTATGGCAACAGAAAATAAAAATTTATCTAATTACGATAAAAACACAATCCCAAGCGCGAAAGATTTTCGGTTTGGGATTGTTGTTTCAGAATGGAATGATCAAGTAACCGAAGGATTGTTTAACGGTGCATTTTCAGCTTTGACAGATTGTGGCGCTTTACCTGAAAATATAATTCGATGGAATGTGCCAGGAAGTTTTGAGTTGATTTTTGGAGCACGTCAAATGCATGAAAAATTAGAGCTAGATGCTGTTATTGTTATAGGTTGTGTCATTAAAGGCGAAACCATGCATTTTGAATTTGTTTGCGAAGGCGTAACACAAGGCATGAAAGATTTAAACTTACTTTATGATGTGCCCACTATTTTTTGTGTATTAACCGATAACAATATGCAACAATCTATCGATAGAAGTGGAGGAAAGCACGGGAATAAAGGAGTTGAAGCGGCTATAGCGGCAATAAAAATGGTTGATTTGAATAGAAAGTAATATTAGTTTTAGAAAAACAAAAAAATAGATATACTTTATCCAAGCTTTTTTAAAAAGTATTTTGACTTCTAACTTTTTTATTTTAACTTTTTAGTGCATAATTTCCAGCATAAAAATTCATAAATTTGTAACATAACTTAAAAATAATCCTCAGATTAATGGCTGCAAGTATTATTCAACTATTACCTGATCATGTTGCAAATCAAATTGCTGCCGGAGAGGTTGTGCAACGTCCTGCTTCAGTAGTTAAAGAATTACTAGAAAATGCAGTCGATGCAAGAGCTTCTGACATTAAATTAATTGTAAAAGAAGCAGGTAAAACTTTAGTGCAAGTTATTGATAATGGTTTAGGAATGAACACAACCGATGCACGATTGTGTTTTGAACGCCATGCCACTTCTAAAATTCGTCAAGCCGAAGATTTATTCGATTTACACACCAAAGGTTTTCGTGGAGAAGCATTAGCTTCAATAGCCGCTATTGCTCATGTTGAAATGAAAACCAAACAAGATCAGGAAGAATTAGGAAATCATATTGTTATTGAAGGGAGTAAATTAATCACACAAGAGGTGGCGGTTTTACCTAAAGGAACTTCTTTTGCGGTAAAAAACTTATTTTTTAATATTCCTGCGCGTCGTAATTTTTTAAAATCGGAAACAGTTGAATTTCGTCATGTGATGGATGAATTTCAACGGGTAGCAATGGCGCATCCGTCGATTTCATTTACTTTAATTCATAATGGTAGTGAGTTGTATAATTTACCGAGTTCAAATTTTCGCCAACGAATTGTTGCTATTTTTGGAGGAAAAACAAATGAAAAATTAGTACCCGTTGCAGAAGATACCGAACTGGTTAAAATAGCTGGATTCGTAGGAAAACCAGAATATGCAAAAAAGAGTAGAGGCGAACAGTTTTTCTTTGTAAATGATAGATACATCAAAAGTCCTTATTTGCATCATGCAATTATGAGTGCGTATGAGGGCTTATTAAAAGAAGGAAATCAGCCTAGTTATTTCTTGTATTTGCAAGTGCCTCCTCATACAATCGACATTAATATTCATCCTACCAAAACCGAAATTAAATTTGATGACGAACATTCGTTATACGCTATTTTGCGTTCGGCAGTAAAACATAGTTTAGGACAGTTTAATGTCGCTCCAATTTTAGATTTTGAGCGCGATTCCAATTTAGATACTCCGTACCAATATAAAGATAAAGAAGCCGATTTTCCAACGATTCAAGTAAATTCAGGGTTTAATCCATTTGCAACCGAAAAACCTTCTAAATCGCTTTCATCCTTTGGAAGTTATAAAAAGGAAACTAAGCAATCAAATTGGGAAAGTTTATACGTTGGTCTAAAACAAGATACTGAAGAAATTGCTTCGTTTTCTTTTGAAAGTGAAGAAGTTACTGGTAAGTTATTTGAAGATGATACAATTGAAACGTCAACGTCTACCTATCAAGTTCATAAAAAATATATTGTAAGTGCAATTAAATCGGGGATGCTTGTTATTAATCAAAAAAGAGCACATCAGCGAATTTTGTATGAACAATTTTTGACTAATATTACGATTCAAAAAGCAGCTAGCCAACAATTGTTATTTCCATTGGAATTATATTTTTCTTCAGACGAAATGCAATTATTGAAAGAATTACAACACACTTTAGAAAATACCGGTTTTGTTTTTGACGCCTTTAAAGCAGATGCTATTCAAATTTCTGGATTGCCTGTTTTAATGAAAGAAAGTGAAGTTTCAATTGTATTGGAGTCATTAATTAGTAATTTACAAAATGAAGTTCCAGAAAGTAGTTTTTCGCAAAGTGATACTATTGCAAAATCAATGGCCAAAAGTTTAGCCATAAAAACAGGAACCTATTTAACCGAAAAAGAACAGGAAAACGTTTTAAATTCATTGTTTGCTTGTAAAGAACCAAACGTTTCTCCGTTTCAAAAACCAACCTTTATTACTTTAACGGTAGAAGATTTAGATAAAAGATTTGCATTATGATGAATAACATGACCGATACTGTAAAGCAGTTATTGATTTTAAATATATTATTTTTTATTGGCGCTCAATTTGTGCCTCAGGCAACTGATTTATTAGCCTTGCATTATTTTGAAAGCGATAAGTTCAAATTGTGGCAACCGATTTCGCACATGTTCATGCATGGTGGATTAATGCATATTTTCTTTAATATGTTTGCCTTGGTATCATTTGGTAGTGCTTTAGAACATTTTTGGGGACCAAAGAAGTTTTTATTCTTTTATTTTTCCTGCGGAATTGGAGCCGCTTTAATTCATTCGGGGATTAATTATTATCATTTTCATGACGGATTAAATACGCTTGTTTCAAACGGGTTTAAAGAAACCGAAATTTTGAATTTAATTAACGAAGGTAAATTCATGACTTCATGGCAAACAGTTTTGTCTCCAAATACGTTTGAAAATATGATTGGAGCCTTAACACCAACTGTTGGAGCTTCAGGTGCTATTTACGGACTTTTAGTTGCTTTTGCCTTTATGTTCCCTAATGCTGAGTTGGCTTTGATGTTTATTCCTGTTCCTATTAAAGCGAAGTATTTTGTGCCTGGAATTGTACTTTTGGATTTATTTTCTGGAGTAACTGGATATAGTATTTTTGGAGGTGGAATTGCCCATTTTGCTCACGTTGGTGGCGCATTGTTTGGTTTTTTAATGATGTGGTATTGGAAGAAAAATCAGTTCAGCAAAAATCGTTGGGACAGATAGTTGTACTAGAAAATAGAAATAAGAGTAAAGATGAATATTTTTGACGATATAAAACTGCAATACAAAATAGGAGGAATGGTGCAAAAGTTAATCTTTTGGAACATTGGACTTTTTGTTTTGTTTTCGCTTTTGACTGTCGTTTTTAAATTTTCTAATATTGCTTTTAATTATTTTGATTGGGTTGCATTATCTTCAAACACGACTGAATTTTTAGCTAAACCTTGGACAATAGTTACCTTTAATTTTTTTCACGCAACAATTTTACATTTAATTTTTAATTTAATAGTCTTGCATTTTTCGGGACGATTATTCAATACCTATTTTACAGATAAACAACTTTTTGGGGTGTATCTTTTGGGCGGAATTTTTTCGGGATTGACCTTTATTTTGATGTTTTTTTTATTAGGTAAAACATCACCGCTAGTAGGGGCAAGTGGAGCCATTATGGCGCTTTTGATAGCTACAGCAACCTACGCCCCTTTTATGTTGTTGCGTATTCCGTTACTAGGTGTAGTTAAACTTTGGCACGTGGCTTCTGTTATTCTTTTGATTGATTTAATTCAATTGCCTTATGAAAATATGGGAGGTCATTTGGCTCATTTAGGAGGTGCTATTTTTGGCTTTATTTATATAAAATTTTTGCAATCTGGAATAGATCTTACTAAGCCTATTTCTGTTTTATTAGATGGTTGTGTTACTCTTTTTAAACCCAAAAAGAAAACCCCTTTCAAAAAAGTACATCGCAATACTTCAAAAAATAATGTACATTCGTATAATCAAAATAAAGACATCACACAAAAACAGATTGATGAAATTCTAGATAAGATTAGTCAATCGGGGTATGATTGTTTAACAAAAGAGGAAAAAGAATTTTTATTTAAAGCAGGTAAATAGTACAAATGCAACAACAAACGTGGTGGACTAAAATTATTTTTTATTTCAATATAGCTCTCGCTATAGCTACTTTTGTTGCGTATACGTTACCTTTTTTAGCACCCAAGGCATTTCCATTTCTAAGTGTATTGACACTCGTGTTGCCTTTTTTCTTACTGTTGAATTTTTTGTTTTTTATTTATTGGTTATTGCAGTTAAAAAGATACATGCTACTTTCGGGTGTTCTTTTACTATTAGGAATTTCATTTTTAAATAGATTCTATAAATTTTCTGAAACTAATTTACCTGAAGAACCATCTGATTTCAAATTGATGAGTTATAATGTTCGTTTATTTAATCTTTACGAATGGTTGCCAAATGATGATGTTCCTTTTCAAATTTCAAATCTATTATTAGATGAGCAACCCGATATTTTATGTTTACAAGATTACTCGCCAAATGATGATGTGAATGTCAATATGTTCAAGTATAAAACAGTAAAACTAGAAGGAGATCGGCTGAAGTTTGGTCAAGCGATTTATTCGAAATTTAGAATAATAAATTCGGGAGAAATTGAATTTCCTAATTCATACAATAGCGTCATTTATGCTGATATTCTTAAAGAAAAAGATACTTTACGGGTGTATAGTATGCATTTAGAATCGGTTAAAATTAGTGCCGATATTAATCAGGAAATGGACGAAAAGCGATCTAAATTTATTTTTAATAACATTAGCAAAGCATTTAGTCAGCAACAACATCAATCGGAATTAATTAAGGAACATTATGCTTCTTGTCATTTTCCAATAATTATTTGTGGCGATATGAATAACAGCGCTTTTTCATATGTATATCGAACGATTAAAGGCGATTTGAAAGATGCGTTTGAAGAAGCTGGAACTGGTTTTGGAAAATCGTATAATTACAAATATTATCCGGCGAGAATTGATTATATTTTTGTTGATAATAAAATAGAAGTTAAGCAATTTTCTTCTTTAGATTATTTTATCCAAAGTGATCATTTTCCGCAAATAGTTCGTTTAAAATTCAACTCAAAAGAATAATTAGAGCGATTGATTTTTTAAATAATCCACTGCATATCGACCTTCATTAAACAATAAATCTAATATGCTTAGGTTGTTAATGAAACCATGTTTTTCATTGAATACTTGTGTGTATTCTTCAATTTGGGTGACGTCTTTTTTGCCATTTACTAATGATCTTACATCATCGTAATTTAAACTATCGTGAAAAAATTCAGTCGTTTTTTGTGCTTCAATTTTAATGCCTAACGAATTATTTATCAGTTCAAAAATTTGCAAATTCAAATCAAGGATAAACTCTTGTTTCTTTTCGAAAAGAGGGCGAAAATCATCTTCAAAATATTCAAAAAAAGGTGAAGTTCTATAGGCTGCTTCTAATGATTTAAAATGATTTTTTTGCCAAGCAAAGTCATTTTCAATACGAACATCTTTGAATTTCTGATGTTTTTCTTTACTATGTTTTACAGGAACATTTAATAATTGAATTCCATTCGGACTATAAATGTACATCCGGTTTCTGTTGGTTTGCTTTTGGAAATTGTCTTCCATTTCAAACGTAATACTTTCCGCTTTAACCATTGCAATGTAATGACTAATTGATGGAAAATAAGTTGGATGTATAAGGATATTCATTAGTCTTCTTTCTTCTTTTTCTTGTTTCTAAAATAATCAAATGCAAAATAACCGGCTAATGCAAATAAGAAATATTTAAAATAGGATTGAGGTTGGCCTGTTCCGCTCACAGTTGTAAATAAACGATCCCAACGGATGCTCCAATTTTTTAGACCATCGTTGATTCCATCAATACTCATCCAAATAAAAATGGGTTTTCCAACAATGTGATCGGCAGGAACAAATCCCCAATATCTTGAATCTAATGAATTATGACGATTATCTCCCATCATCCAATAATAATCTTGTTCAAAAGTATAGGAAGTGGCTACTTTTCCATCAATTCTGATTTCATTTCCAGTTACTTTTAAATCTTTTCCTTCATATTCGCAAATTACTTTTTTATAAAAAGGAAGTGTTTCTGCATTCAATTCAACTGTTTTTCCAGCTTGTGGAATATAAATTGGGCCTAAATTATCTACGTTCCAATTTTTTGTTCCAGGAAAAATTGAAGTATCAGTTCCTTTATGTATAATCCGTTCAACTTTAGTAATTCCAGGAATATTTTTAATTCGTTCAACAGATTCAAGAGGTAAAGCACTAAATAAAAGTGTGTCATTAGCTATTTGTCCAAATGCATCTGTAATGTGAAGTTCTTCCTTGATATAATCTAAGTTTACTTGTGTTTTTCCATCCCAAGCTGCTTTATAGGAATATTGCGGTTTAGCTCTTTCTGGAAGTACTGATTCTTTTCCATTAATATAAACAACACCGTCTTTTATTTCAATTTTATCACCAGGAATAGCTGTGCAGCGTTTTACATAGTTGGTTTTTTTGTCAATTGGCTTGTCATATCGTTTATCTGCAGCTTTATACATGTGGTATAAAGTATCAGCTGGCCAGTTAAAAACCACAATATCATTACGTTCTATTTTTTGCAAAGCTGGAAATCTAAAATAAGGCAATTGAGGTTTAGCGGTATAGGATTTTACTTTTACAAACGGTAAAGTATCATGAACCATAGGAGCGGCAATAGGAGTCATAGGTGTTCTTGCACCATAATGAAATTTACTTACAAATAAGAAATCGCCCACTAATAACGATTTTTCTAAGGAGGAAGTAGGAATGGTAAACGGTTGGATAAAATAAGTGTGAACTAAAGTAGCAACTACAATTGCAAAAGACAAAGATCCTAAAGTATCCATCGTTTTGTTAGGGGCTTTTAAATCACGCTTTTCATGATAAGTTACTTCTTGCGTGTAATTTACATAGGCAATGTAAAGTCCTAAGGTAAAAATCCCTAAAAGCATATCCATCGTTGATTTCTTGCCAAATGTTCGTAAGGTTTCAATCCAAATTATTGGAAACAAAAATAAATTGATAACGGGTATAAATAGTAATAATATCCAATATTTTGGACGATTAATTATTTGCATTAATACCATTCCGTTATAAACAGGAATGAATGCTTCCCAAGCTTTTCTATTTGCTTTAACGTATAATTTCCAAGTTCCAATTCCGTGAAGGACTTGAACAAATAAGATAAAAAGTAACCAACCTGATATTTCCATTTTTAATATCGTTTAATTGTTAAATTGTATAATTGTTTATTTTGAGTTTAATCCCAAAACATCTTTCATTGTAAAAACTCCTTTTTTTCCAATCAACCACTCTGCAGCAATTACGGCTCCCAAAGCAAATCCTTCTCTGCTGTGAGCGGTATGTTTGATTTCAATTTGATCGACTTCGCTATCATAAAAAATGCTATGTGTTCCAGGAACATTTTCAATACGTTTTGCGTCGATGTGTATTTCATTGCTAATTGGTGTTTCTAATGTCCAATTGGCATAGTTTGTGTTTTTGATAACGCCTTCAGCCAGTGTTATTGCCGTGCCACTTGGGGCATCAAGCTTTTGGGTATGATGAATTTCCTCCATTGAAACGTTGTATTGTTTCAAATGTGCCATCATTTTTGCTAAATATTCATTCAATTCAAAAAACACATTTACACCCAAGCTAAAGTTAGATCCATAAATAAAACTTCCATTTTTTGCATTGCATAGTTCAACCATTTTTGGGTAATCAACTAACCAACCCGTTGTACCTGATATTACAGGTATTCCGTTATTTAAACATTCAGAAATATTAGCAACCGCACTATCGGGAACACTAAAATCAATAGCTACATCAGCATTTTTCAATCCGTCAAATGAAGTGTGTTGGTCTTTTTTTAATACAATTTCATGACCACGTTCTAAAGCTATTCTTTCGATAACTTTTCCCATTTTTCCGTAACCTAAAAGTGCTATTTTCATGTTGTATTAGTTGTGTTATTACAAAATTGTTACCTAATTTTTT
Organism: Flavobacterium sp.; assembly: GCA_017983975.1. Lineage (GTDB taxonomy): Bacteria > Bacteroidota > Bacteroidia > Flavobacteriales > Flavobacteriaceae > Flavobacterium. Next base: position 6,496 of record JAGOAL010000009.1, on the reverse strand, counting down.
GTTAAAAATTATACGTAAGTGTTACGCCGTAATTGTATTTGTAATCGAAATCGTTTTGATTCATATCGGGTTTAAGCGACAAATTGTCGTTGACGTTAAATTGCATTAAGTGCGCATCAACATTAGCATCAATAATGTTCAAAATGTAAATACCTCCCGTTATCAATGCTGATAAATCTCTATTTCGTTGATGAAATTTTTGACCTCGGATAACCCAATCGTCACTTTTTCCGCCATAAATTGGGTGATTTGGATCAGCAGTTCCATCTAAACGTCTTTTGTATTCGTCTCTATAATTATGATATTTTCCTTGGTTCCAAGTATAAGAGTAAATTCCAATTCCTAATCCAATATAAACTATAGGGATTTTCCAATATTTTTTATTGTAAGCTTGACCTAAACCCGGCAATACAGCCGAATAAAAAGCTGCTTTTGCGGGAGCATTTGGGTTAATAACGGTTCTTGTTGTGTCAGCCGCACGCAAGGCTATTTCTTTTTGGGCATTTCCCTGAAATTGAAATAACAAAAATAGTAGTATGTAAAGTAGCCTTTTCACTAAGGATTAATTAATTTTAAAATGCGATTAAAATCTTCTTCAGAATGGAATGGAATTGTAATTTTTCCTTTTCCATTTCCTGCCACTTTAACATCAACTTTAGTACCGAAGTAGTTAGCAAAGGTTTTTTTCTCAGCATCTTTTATCTCAAAAGAATTTGATTTTGTTGATTTTGTTGCTTTTGGTTTTAAACTGTCTTGGTAGTTTTTAACTAAAGATTCAGTTTCTCTAACCGAAAGATTTTGAGTAACTACTTTGTGATAAATATCGCTTTGAATATCTTGGTTTTCAATATTAATTAACGCTCTTCCATGCCCCATAGAAATGAACCCATCTCGCATTCCTGTTTGAATGATTGGGTCTAATTTAAGCAAACGTAAATAATTAGTAATAGTTGAACGTTTTTTACCAACACGTTCACTCAATTCTTCTTGCGTTAAATTAATTTCCTCAATAAGTCGTTGGTATGAAATGGCAACTTCTATTGGATCTAAGTCATGACGTTGAATGTTTTCAACCAAAGCCATAACTAAGGATTCATTATCATTTGCTAAACGAATATAGGCAGGTATAGTTTTTAGTCCGATTAATTTAGAAGCACGCAAACGTCGTTCTCCCGAAATTAATTGGTATTTGTTAAAATCAAGTTTTCTAACAGTTATCGGTTGAATTACGCCTAATTCCTTAATCGATTTTGCTAATTCTTGTAAGGTATCTTCGTTGAAATTAGTTCGAGGTTGAAACGGATTAATTTCAATCGATTCAATATCTAATTCAATAATATTTCCAACTACTTTATCGGCATTTTTATCCGCAACTGATTTAATATCGTTTTCTGGATCTTTTAATAAAGCCGATAATCCTCTACCTAAGGCTTGTTTTTTTACCGCTTTTGTCATCTTTCTACTATTGATTTTTTTTAATAATTTCTTCTGCCAAATTTAAATAATTTGAAGCGCCTTTACTCGTTGCATCATAATTGATGATACTTTCACCAAAACTTGGTGCTTCACTCAATTTGATGTTTCTTTGAATTATAGTTTCAAAAACCATATCGTTAAAATGTTTTTGAACTTCCTCTACCACTTGGTTTGATAAGCGAAGACGAGAATCATACATTGTTAAAAGCAATCCTTCAATATCTAACGTTGGATTGTGAATTTTTTGTACACTTTTTATTGTGTTTAATAATTTTCCCAAACCTTCTAAAGCAAAATATTCGCACTGAATTGGAATAACAACACTATCTGCAGCTGTTAAGGCATTCAATGTTAACAATCCTAATGATGGTGCACAATCTATAATGATATAATCGTAATTGTTTTTTACGCTTTCCAATGCTTGTTTAAGCATGTACTCACGATTTTCTTTATCGACTAATTCTATTTCGATGGCAACTAAATCAATATGAGCTGGAATCACGGATACATTTGGCGCTGAACAAGCAACTGTAGCTTCTTCTGGAGTAGCACTATGTTCTAAAACTTGGTATGATCCAATTTCTACACTTTCAACATCAATTCCTAAACCCGAACTCGCATTGGCTTGTGGGTCTGCATCAATTAAAAGTACTTTTTTTTCTAAAACGCCAAGAGATGCTGCTAAGTTAACTGAAGTAGTTGTTTTTCCTACGCCACCTTTTTGATTAGCTATTGCAATGATTTTACCCATTTGTTTGTTAAAAAATTTAAGTGGTAAAAATACAATTATTTATGGTTTTTTCAAGGCAATTTTGTTAACAATGGGTTAAAGTCTTTGCCAATGGTTTTAAAAACAGAAAAAAAATATTTTATTAGTCTATTCTTTTGTAGATAAGATAAAAAAAAGCACGAATATTATTCGTACTTTTTGATTTATTAATCTCGTTTTGGAGTGTTTTTTTTAACACGTTTCTCTTCTTTTTTCTCTTTGGCAGTTTTTAAAGGTTCTTTTTTTGCCGTTTTTTTTGCGTCTTGACTTTTTGCCATAATAATTAGTTTTTAGTAAATGTAAACTAAATAATGGCTCTGCAATGTTTTTGGACTACAAATATTAACTAGTTTACTTCTTAATCAGTTAGCAAAACCTCTAAAATACTAATGGCAGCCTCGCTAATTTTTGTTCCTGGACCAAAAACGGCTACTGCTCCAGCATCAAATAAAAACTGGTAATCTTGCGCAGGAATTACACCTCCAACAATGACCATAATGTCTTCTCTGCCGTATTCTTTTAATGCTGATATTACTTGTGGTACTAAAGTTTTGTGTCCTGCGGCTAATGAAGAAACGCCTAAAATATGCACGTCATTTTCAACCGCTTGTTTAGCTGCTTCTTGCGGTGTTTGGAATAACGGACCAATGTCTACATCAAAACCTACATCGGCATAACCTGTTGCGACTACTTTTGCGCCACGATCGTGACCGTCTTGTCCCATTTTCGCAATCATAATACGAGGACGACGACCTTCTTTTTTTGCGAAAGAATTAGCTAATTGCTTAGCTTTTTCAAAACTTTCGTCATTTTTAATTGCTGCACTATACACGCCACTTACTGATTTAATTTGTGCTTTATATCTTCCGAAAACAACTTCCAAAGCATCACTTATTTCGCCTAAAGTTGCTCTATTCCTTGCTGCTTCTACCGCTAAAGATAGTAAATTTTCACTACCATTTTTAGCGCTTTCTGTTAATTTCGCTAAACATGCTGCTACTTTAACGTTATCGCGAGTCGCTTTAATTTGCTCTAAACGTTCAATTTGTTGCTTGCGCACCATATCGTTATCTACATCCAAAATATGTAAAGGATCTTCTTTTTCCAAACGGTATTTGTTCACTCCCACAATAATATCTTGACTACTATCTATACGCGCTTGTTTGCGTGCGGCGGCTTCTTCAATACGCAGTTTTGGAATTCCTGCTTCAATCGCTTTAGTCATGCCTCCTAATTCTTCTACTTCTTGAATTAAAGCCCAAGCTTTCTCTGCGATTTCAGTTGTTAAGCTTTCAACGTAATAGCTTCCAGCCCAAGGATCAACCGTTTTACAAATTTTGGTTTCTTCTTGTAAAAATATCTGGGTATTACGTGCAATTCGTGCTGAGAAATCGGTTGGTAATGCAATCGCTTCGTCTAACGCGTTAGTGTGTAACGATTGTGTTCCTCCAAAGGCTGCTGCAGCTGCTTCAATTGCAGTACGAGCTACGTTATTAAAAGGATCTTGTTCGGTTAAACTCCAACCCGAAGTTTGGCAATGTGTTCTTAAAGCCAATGATTTTTCGTCTTTTGGGTTGAATTGTTTTAATAGTTTTGCCCAAAGCATACGACCGGCGCGCATTTTTGCAATTTCCATAAAATGATTCATTCCAATTGCCCAAAAGAAAGATAGGCGAGGAGCGAATTCATCGATTTTCATTCCGGTTGCTAAACCAGTGCGAATGTATTCTAAACCATCAGCTAAAGTGTATGCTAATTCAATATCAGCAGTAGCTCCAGCTTCTTGCATATGGTAACCCGAAATCGAAATCGAGTTGAATTTTGGCATATTTTTACTCGTATATTCGAAAATATCGGCAATAATTTTCATCGAAGGTGTTGGTGGATAAATGTAGGTATTTCGCACCATAAATTCCTTCAAAATGTCATTCTGAATTGTTCCGGATAATAGGTTAGGAGCAACACCTTGTTCTTCTGCAGCCACGATGTAGAACGCCATAATGGGTAAAACCGCACCATTCATCGTCATTGAAACCGACATTTCACCTAACGGAATTTGGTCAAAAAGTACTTTCATGTCTTCTACCGAATCAATCGCAACTCCCGCTTTTCCTACGTCACCCACCACTCGTTCATGGTCAGAATCATACCCTCTGTGTGTGGCTAAATCAAAGGCAACGGATAAACCTTTTTGCCCAGCCGCTAAGTTTCTTCTGTAAAAAGCATTACTTTCTTCTGCAGTAGAAAATCCGGCATATTGACGGATGGTCCAAGGTCGGCGAACGTACATAGTAGCGTATGGTCCGCGTAAATTTGGTGCAAAACCAGCTCCAAAATCAAGGTGCTCTAAATTGGAAATATCTTCTTTAGTGTAGATTGGTTTTAACTCGATGTTTTCGGCTGTGGTGAAATTGTCAGAATCAGTGCTTTTCCCTTTTCCCTTTTCCCTTTTTCCTATTTGTAAATGTTGTATATCTTTTCTCATCGTGCAATCAATCTTTTAAAAATTTAAAACTAATCTCATTTGCTATGTTTAGCAAGTAAAGACCTTTATTTAAATCAGAAACATTAATTTTAAAACTACTAATAATACTGCCATGTTGAATTATTCTCCCAGAAATATCAATAATTTCATAAGTTTTATTATTATAATCACTATTTAAATTTAAGTAGTCTTTAGTTGGATTTGGATAAATTAATGAATTAACGATGAAATCTTCTGTATTTAAAGCACTTTCATTAATAGAACCATAATATATTTTACTTTCCGCTAAAGAAGTTACTGGGCTTGGATTAAAAACTACAGAAATGTTATCAAAGTTAAGTTGCTCATAATTGAACTTGCCAAATACATGAATTAGATTATTAGCTTTGGTAATTGTTTGAGGAAAATTATATTGGTTACTTAAATTGTTTGTAATGTTTTTTGCCCAGATTTGATTTCCAGCACTATTTAATTTTCCTATTATTGTTGAGTATTGTCCGAAATTATTAATTGTTGACGTTCCAAAAACAAGGTTAGGAGTTGATGTGTCAGCTGCTAGATAAATATTGTCAGATGTGTCAACAAAAATATCTTGGATTAACATTGGGTGATTAGAATAACCAAAGTTTTTTGCCCAAACAAAAGAACCATTTAAATTATATTTTATGATAAAAATATCTCTATTTCCAATTCTGTTTAGAATAGTACCGTTAATGTTTAGTTGTGACTCATCAAATGAACCATAGATATACATATAATTCCCATAAAATTTTTTATTTATGTAAGATAAATCAGAAAATGGTAAATTTATTTCATGCCCAGAAATAGGTGTTCCTGTGGAAGACATCTTTAAAATAAATTGGAAATAATAAGGAGATTGAGGAACTATTATATTGACTGATTCGAAGCTTATATCTGTATCAGTGAATGAAGTTAGGAATAGATTTCCGCCATAAAAATAAATATTTGGAGCATCATAGCTCATTGTGTCGTCTCCAAATCCTTTTATCCAAATTATTGTCCCGTCTGAATTAAAATGGACGATAAACATATTTGAATTTCCAAAACTATTTATTGGTAAATTAATACCATCGATTTCCATTCCAGATGAACCATATGCTCCAGAAGCAAAAAACGTATCATTTTCTCCTAAGGTTAAGCTACCTAAAAAAGAACCATAATTTATGCCTAAATCTTGTTTCTTTGACCATAAAAAAGTTCCATTAGTATCAAATTTTGCAATAAAAAAATTATTACCATCAATTTGTATTATGGGATTAGTATCATCTAGTGAAATTGAGTTTGTAAGATTTGAAGAGCTGCTGCATCCAATAATGATATTATTGTTGTTGTCAATTATAGCTGAATTTATTGAAAAAGCATTAGTTCCCTCAATTTTTTTCAACCATAAACAATTTCCAAGACTATCAAATTTGGCAAAAAATTTAGTTCCGTTACTAAAATATGATGCAGTTATTGGTGATAGATTATCAAAAGAGATTGAACCATCAAATACTCCAAAAGTATATAGGTTTCCCTGAGAGTCAGTAACAGTTTGTGTGCTACTTTGATAAGGAATTCCACCTGAAAACTTTGCAGAACTCCAAACAGGGGTTTGTGCATTTATGCATATACTTGTTAATAAGAATAAATATAAATATTTCCACATGATTATTACTCTTGAGATAATCGTTCTTGTTCTACTTTTTCTGACAAACGTTTCTCGATAATTGGTGTGATTAACGTTTTTCGGTCATTTTGTTTTT